>VBJE01000390.1:1137-2384 GCA_005879675.1 Chloroflexota bacterium | reverse complement strand
CGAGGACCGCGTCGCACGCGGAATAGATCGCCATGACCATGGGGTCGCTGAGAAAGCTCGTCAGGTTGATGACGTCCGCCTCCCGCGACTCGCGCAGCAGCGCCGCCAGCCCCGCGACGTCGTTCGGCGCCTTGACATGGCGCACGGCCAGGCCCTGGTGCTCGGCGTGCGTCATGACGTCCGCGCCGTGTGGCTCGCGGCCGCCGCGCATCAGCAGCTTGACGCTGCGTCCGCGGCGCTTGAGCTCCGCGGCCGCGGTCACCGCCATCAGCCAGCGCTTGTCCGGGTCGAAGCGGCCGATCTTGAACCAGAAGTGATCCGCGGCGGCGGCCGCGCGGAGGGCGGCGACGACAGCCTGGTCGGGCTCGACGATCGCCTCGCCCGGGATGCCGTTCGGGATCACGATCGGGTTCTGGCCCCACTCCCACATCCGGTACTTCATGTAGCGGCTCACCGTGGTCACGGTGGTCACGAGGTTCAACGCGAGCCAGTCGATGCGGTTGAAGCCGTACGTGTTGTTGGCGTTCCACAGCATCACTGCGCGGTCGCGCAGGCCGCGGTAGAACAGCGAGTCGGAGATGAGCTTCATCGACCAGGAGGTGTGCCACTCCTCGCCGAGGACGACGACCTGCTTTCCCTCCGTGACCGCGGGCTCGATGACGTCACCGACCAGGCTTGGCGGAAGGCTGTAGTTCCAGTCGCGGATCTTGCCCTCCTCCCCGTCGTAGACCCCGCCGCGGTGCTGGGCCGAGATCCACTGGCACCAGCGGCGGAGATGAAGCTTTCCGTCTTCGACGTCTTCTTCGCCCGGCATGTCGGGGTCGCCACAGAAATAGAGGTATGTCGGATAGCCCATGCGCGCGAGCGAGCGCGAGAGACCCTTCTCCCTGACGCCGAGCCCGCCGGCCTGGCTGTACTCGTCTGGTCCCTCGAAGCTCAGGAGGACGAAAACGGTCCGCCCGGGATCGAGCGTCATCTCGCGGCGCCGACGATCTCGAGGGCCTCGGCGTGAAGCTGCGGTGTGGGAGCGCACAGGAGCGTCGCCCGCGTGGAGAGGTCGCAGCTCAGATTGGCGACAGGTGCGCCTTCGAGCGTCGTGGCGACGCCTCCTGACTCGCTCAGCAGCAGAAGGCTTGCCGCCGTGTCGAAGATCCTCACCGGGATCGGCGCGCAGAACACGTCCAGCGCGCCCGCACTCGTGAGCGCGATCGAGATCGCCATCGAGCCCAGTATGCGGATCTTCAACG
>VBJE01000390.1:0-1090 GCA_005879675.1 Chloroflexota bacterium | reverse complement strand
CCGTCTTTGCGCCCGCCTTCACCGCGGATCGCGGTCCATCTCTGGCCGGTGCTGAGGTTCTCGACCAGCCCGGCCAGCGTGTCGCCGACGGTGGGCCCTTCGAGCACCGCGAGCATCAGGCCGAAGAGCGGCACCCCCTGCTTGGCGTTGAGGCTGCCATCGACCGGATCGACCAGCACCAGCGGGTAGGGCGCGCCGAAGTCACGACTCCCAGCCTCCTCGGAGAGGACGGAGAATCGCTCCCCGCGATCAGAGAGCCGCGCGAGCTCCGAGAGGATGATCGCCTCGGCGACGCGATCGACCTCGACGGTCGTGTCGCCGCCCGCGCCGCGGTCGTGCCCGCGCCGGCCTTCGTCCGTGCCCGACAGAGGCGCCACCGCGCGACGGACCTCGTCGCCGATGCGCGAGAAGACGTCGACCCAGTCGCCGGGGGTCAGGGGCCCACGCGTACTCACGGCTACGCCTCTGAGTTCGTGGGGATCTGCTTCAGCGCGCTTGGTCGGGCAGCGTGGTCGATTCCGCCGCGACCTTGCGCCGGCGGCGACGCCTGCGCTCGACGACGATGGTGATCAGGTAGGGCTGCTGCATCGCCCACACTCGCTCGATCAGCTGCGGGATCTGGATGGAGTGGGGGTGCTCGATGCCGAGCATCACGAGCGCCTCCGCAACATGATCCGGTAGCTCGGTCTTGTCGTGGAGGTTGAGCTGTTCGAGGCTCTCCAGAATGTCGTCCAGTCGGCGGAGACCTCCCCGCCTCTCGGATTCACCCGGCCGCAGCACGGCGAAAGCTTACTTGGAAAGCCCTTCGACCATCGAACGGGTGATCTCGGCCGGCCGTTCGAACTGAAGCCAGTGTCCAGCGCCCTCCAGGACCTCGAGCTTGTACTCGCCCGTGACGTGCTGGCCGGTTTTTTCGGCCTGGCTTCGGCCGAGGGCGGGATCCTGGTCTCCCCACAGCAGCGTGGTCGGCGATTTGACGTCGGCATCCACGCGGAGGCTCGTCCATGCATGGTCGCGGGAAAGGTTGGCGCGGTAGTAGTTGAGACCGGCGGTGAGCCGCCCGGGTCGAGACAGCGAGCGAACGAAGTGG
>VBJE01000026.1:3294-9176 GCA_005879675.1 Chloroflexota bacterium | reverse complement strand
CCGCATCTTCGCCCAGGACCGGCCCATCCTCGAGTCGCAACGGCCGGAGCTCCTGCCGCTCGACCTTCAGGCGGAGCTGCACCTGCGCAGCGACCGGACGGCCATCGCCTACCGGCGCTGGCTGCGCCAGCTGGGCGTTCGGACCGGGGCGGCCTAGGACTATGACTTAGCGCGGTCGAAGGCCGCGGGCGCGGCCTGGCGCCGGCGCGCCGTGACGAAGCCGATCGGCTCGCGCGCCATCGGCAGCGGCGAGCTCCGCCTCTCGAGGACGATCGAGACCACGGCGTGCTGAAGGTCGAGCACGACGCGCTCGACGACGTCGGTCCGAGTCTCGATGACCACGTCGCCTTCGAGCAGTCGGGTCAGGTGGTCGAGGGTGACGAAGTCGGTGACCCACCTGTCGGACGCGCCGAAGCGGAGCGCCCGCTCGAGCGCTCTCGCGATGAAGACGGCGGAAAGCACGTCTCCATTCGCCAGGTCGTAACCGATGCGTGTCTTCATTGACATCCGAACAGGCAGGGCAAGCGGGTGGCCCGGGAACGGCGGCTGAGAGGCGTGCGAAGCATCCGCCACCGGCCCGGACCGTGACGCGAGGTGTGTCGCTTGCCGCCGGGAGGCCGGGTCCACGCGCCCGGCCTCCCACCCGCTACACGTCAGTCCTTGTAGGGGTCGAACTCGCCTGCGCCCGCCATCGCCACTCCGATGGGCTTGAGCGTGTGCAGGACTCGCACCGTGCCGGCGTGGTGCTTGAGCACCTCCGGCAGGCGCTTGTAGGCCTGCGGCGCCTCGTCGGTGTCGGCTCCGCGAAGGACGACGCCGCTCCGGCCGAGCCAGCGCTGCATGTCCTCGCGCGAGATGCGGCCCGGGTGGGCCGGGTCGTCGACCCAGCGGCCACCGGCCTTCTTGCGCCGGCCACGAGCCGCGGTGCGGCTCATCACGCGGCCGGCTCCGTGCACCGTGGAGAAGAGCGCCGCCTCCTGGTTGAGGGCCGCGGCCCGCGGGTTGCCGCTGGACTCGACGCCCTCGAGGATCACCGCGTCATCGCCCATGCTTCCACCGACGAATCCGCGCTGCCCGCCGAACGCCGGGGTTGCGCCCTTGCGGACGACCCAGACGCGCTGGCCCGCGTGGTTCTCCTTCCACGCGAAGTTGTGATGGTTGTGGACCTCGTCGAGCTTGCGCGCGCCGAGGATCCTGACCACGCGGTCGCAGACCCAGTCGCGACCCGCGTAGGCGTAACGGCCGGCGAGGGTCATCGCGGCGATGTACTCCGCGCCGAGGGTCGAATCCGCGTCCAGGACGAGCGGAGCGACGTCCATGCCGTCGCTTGCGCCGCCTTCCTTGAGCGCCCACGAGGCGATGCCGTGGCCGAATCCGCGGCTGCCGAAGTGAGCGCCGACCCAGACGCGGTCCTGCTCGTCGGTGAAGATGTCGACGTAGTGGTTGCCCGAGCCGACGGTGCCGAGCTGGGCGGCCGCCTTGTCGCGCAGCTGCAGGTGCTTGATCACCGACCACGCCGGGTCGTCGAACAGCTCGTGGTCGACGCGCTCCGGATTCTTGCGGCCGACGCCGAAGCTGATCGTGGCCACGATGTCGTCCATGATCCTGTTGATGCCGGCGCGCGCGTCGGCACCCGACATGTCGGTGAGCACGGCCTTGTTCCCGCAGGCGATGTCGTAGCCGACGCCCGCGGGCGAGATGGCGTTGTCGTACGCGACGACGCCGCCGATGGGGACGGCGTAGCCCTTGTGGTGGTCGGCCATCAGCGCCGCGCCGCGCACCGCGGGGTGCGCCCTGGTGCGGCGGATCTGGTCGAGCGCCGCGTTGTCCACCGGATCGCCGAAGACTGCGATGCCGTCGATCAGCTCCACGTTTCTACCTCCTTATTGAAATATGCTTCACCGCCCCTCCGTCGGCTTCGCCGACACCTCCCCATAAATGGGGAGGACAGGCTTCGCCGGCACCTCCCCATAAATGGGGAGGACAACCTCCGCCGGCTTCGCCGGCACCTCCCCAAAAATGGGGAGGAGAAAGATCATTGGCTTGCCATGCCTATTCGGGTTTCAATGTGCTGCTGCTTTCCGGACAAAAGAAAAAGGGCCTGGCGTCGCCAGGCCCTTGGTCGGTCTCTTTCGAGTTACACGAAGAGACTCCAGGCCTGGTCCCGCACGACGAAAGCCGGCATGCCGGCTGTGCATTTCCCCGCGGGATAACGTTGGCCCGTTCTCCTCATGACACTCGGGAGCATATCCGCCGCCCAGTCAAATTGTCAAGTAGTCAGATTGACTGAGAGTCGTTTCGCCTGTATGCTTGGGCCCGCGTGCGAAGCATCGTTTCCATGAACCCTGCTGGGCGGGTCACGGTCCCGGCCGACGTCAGGCGATCTCTGGGACTGGGCGACGAGGCCCTGTTCGAGGTCGAGGTCCAACGCGGGGCGATCGTCCTGAAGCCGGTCGCCGTGGTTCCCTTACAGCAGGCCAAGAACCACCGCCGAGCCTCCTAGGCCCCGAGCCGCCGGATGAAGGCCGCCGTGTATCGGCGCTTCGGCCCGCCCGACGTCCTGGGCATCGAGGAGGTCGAGAAGCCGGCCGTCGGCGACGACGACGTGCTGGTCCGGGTCCGCGCCACGTCCGTCAATCCCGCGGACTGGCACGCGCTCACCGGCACCCCGTTGATCGCGCGCCCAGCCTTCGGCCTGCGGCGGCCGAAAGACGAGCGGCTCGGCAACGACTTCGCGGGCACGGTCGAATCGACGGGCAAGAACGTCACCCGCTTCAAGACCGGCGACGAGGTTTTCGGCGCCACCAGCCAGGCGTTCGCGGAGTACGTCTCCGTCCGCCAGGATCGCGGGATCGTCTCGAAACCAGAGAACGTGGGCGTTGAGGAAGCCGCGAGCGTGGGCGTCGCCGGCGTCACGGCGCTCCAGGCGCTTCGCGACCACGGGCGGCTTCAGCCCGGCCAGAGGGTCCTGATCAACGGTGCTTCTGGCGGCGTGGGTACGTTTGCCGTGCAGATCGCCAAAGCCCTGGGCGCCGACGTCACCGCGGTCTGCAGCACCCGCAACGTGGAGCTGGTCCGGTCGCTCGGCGCGGACCGGGTCGTCGACTACACGAAGGACGACTTCGCGCGCGACGGCGAGCCCTACGACCTCATGGTCGACATCGCCGGGAGCAGACGATGGTCGGATTGCCGGCGGGTGCTGAAGCCGGACGCGACCCTTGTCATGGTGGGAGCGCCGAAAGGGAATGCCCTGCTCGGGCCCGTGAGCAAGCTGATCGCGATCCGCCTGGCGTCGGTGGGGTCGAAGCGCAGAGTGGTCTTCTTCATCGCCAGGATCACCACCGAAGACCTGCAGTTCCTACGCGACCTCATGGCGGAGGGAAAGCTGAAGCCGGTGATCGACCGCCGCTACGAGCTGAGCCAGATCGGCGAAGCCTTTCGCTACCTCGGCGAGGGGCACGCGCGAGGCAAGATCACGGTCACCGTCAGCTAGCCCGTCACTGACCAGGCGGCTCCAGACCCGCAAGGAGCTTCTTCAGCAGCGCGGCGACAGCTCGCTGGTCCTGCCTGGACAGGCTCGTCAGGAGCTCCTGCTCGCCGCCGGCGTCAGCCGTCACCGCCTGCTCCAGGACCTTCCGGCCGGCGTCGGTGAGCTCGACCAGCACCCCGCGGCGGTCGCGTGGGTGGCGGGCGCGCTTCACGTAACCACGCCGCTCGAGGCGGTCGAGCCGGCTCGTGATCCCGGCTGACGAGAGCATCAGCCCTTTGAACAGCTGCGTCGGCGACAGCTGCGGGCCCGAACCCGCCAGGAGCAGCGCTCCAAGGACCCCGACCTCGCCCCGGTTGAGCCCGAACCGCCCAAACACCTCGTCCTGGTGCCGCGCGATGTGGAGGGCGGCGCGCGAGATGCGCGCGGTCACCTGGTAGGCCTCGATCTCCTTCCGTGAATGGGTCGCGGCCAGCCGATCGAGGAGAGCGTCAGTCCAATCCTTGTCCGCCATGTGGGTGCAAGTATAGGAATAACTCTCTCGAGAGCGAGATTCTTTGGTTGGTGTATCTCGTCCGCAATGGATTTCGGGAAAGGGAGCTCAGGGAGATGGTTTCGAAACTTGTGATCACGGGGGCGATCGTTGCCGCGGCGCTGGTGCTCGCGGCTTGCGGATCTGGATCTGGATCTGGATCTGGTGGTTACTACGGAGCGGCCACCAGCCCGTCGCCGTCCACGGCCCCGGTCTCAACCTATCCGAGTCCTACCTCGAGCCCAGTCTCGAGCCCGGCAGCGGCCGGGACGACGATCAAGGCCGCGAGCAGCCGGCTGGGTCAGATCCTGGTCGACGCGAACGGCAGGACCCTCTACCTCTTCGTCGCCGATTCCGGCACGACGTCGAACTGCAACAGCGCCGGCTGCGTCCAGAACTGGCCGCCGGTGCTGACGAAGGGAACGCCCCAGGCTGGAGCCGGAGTGAACGCCTCCCTGCTCGGCACGACCACGCGCAAGGACGGCACCACCGAGGTCACGTACGCCGGGCACCCCCTCTACTACTTCATCGCCGACAAGCAGCCGGGCCAGGTCACGGGCCAGGGAATCGACGCCTTCGGCGGGCCGTGGTACGTCGTCTCCCCGTCGGGTGCGCAGATCGGCTGAGACGGCCGTTTCGTCAAGCATCAGGACACCGGTCGCCTCGCCTGCCAGAATCGGGCCCTGGAAGAGGTTCGTCTTCTTTCGAACTACAGGGTGCAGCGCTTGGCGGCTGGTGGCCTGCTGCTCTCTATGCCCTGGCCCGGTCGCGTTCTCCTCGGGTGCCTCGGTTCATTGGTCGTTGTCAGCGTCCCGGTGGTCCTGCTCTTTGGGCTCAACAATGCATTCGACCGTCTGGGCGGTTTTGCTTTCATGGTTGGTCTCTTCGCAGCGATCGTCGTGCCGATCATCCTCTACCAGAACAGCCACGCCTGGATCCTCGAGCGGGGTTTCATCAAAGGTCGCAGGTCGGAATCTTCCCGGCTTGCGGTCAGGTCGGTTCTGCTGGAGCGAGGGGTCTGGCCCGGTGGACGAGGGAGCACCGACGAGGTGTTCGTGGTGACCGATGGCCGTCCCGGGCGGATACGGATCATCGGCGTCTACAACTGGGAGGGTGGCGAGTCGAGACTGGCGTCGGGCGGCTTAGGGTCGTTGGCGCGCTCGGGCCCAAAGATCCCCACAGCTTCCGCGCCGCTCTTGCCCATGGTCGATGTCAACCTCATGTCATCGGTCAGTGAGGCCGCTCGCGAGATCGTCGACCTCATCGTTCGAGAACTCGCTGTTCCATTGGAGTTTGCGTGCGTGGAGGCGCGACAGGCGCCTGACGACGTCGATTGAGGGCAGATCGGCTCTGGCTACGCGTTTTAGACGATAAGGAGGTGCAGACGATGCCACAGAAGCAACATCTGCCGAGCGTGAGCGACAAAGAGCAGCGGATGTACGAGCACATCAAGAAGAGCGAGCTCAAGCAGGGGCGCTCGACCAAGCGTGCGAAGTCGATCGCGGCGGCCACGGTCGTGAAGCATCACAACGAGAAAGGGCACGACAGGGACGAGTAGCAGAACCGGGCCTAAGCGCCGGCGGTTCGACCGCCCGGCCGCCGCTGCTGCTCGAACATCTCGCGGACCTCGCGGACGGTCGTGGCATCCTCGGGCTTCTTGTCCTCGGTTCGCAGCGAGACGATCCGGGGGAAGCGGAGCGCGAATCCCGGCCGGTCCGCAGTCATCCCGGCCGTGTGGCGCGGGCTCGGCGTGATCTCGTCGGCCAGCACCTCGACCACCAGCGCAGGCTCGAGCCAGACGTCAGGGACGAAGGTCGAGTTCACCCGCGCCGGCTTGTCTGGGACCTCCAGGCTTGCCAGCCG
>VBJE01000026.1:0-3246 GCA_005879675.1 Chloroflexota bacterium | reverse complement strand
TTGCTGATGGTCACGAACTCGTCTTGGTCGGAGTCGTAGACGCCCGCGAGCATGGCGCCCGCGCCGAACTCCGCCCGCTTGCCCTTGCCGCGGTAATAACCGAGGAGCACCACGTCGATGGTGTCGGTCAGCTGGCCGCTCGTGTTCCGCTTTAGCTTCACCCAGTTGAAGTTGCGGGCACCCGCCTGGTATGTCGAATCGAGTCGCTTGGCCACCACTCCTTCCAGTCCTTTGCTGATGTTGTCGAGCAGCTCGCGGGTCAGCACCTCCGCCGAATCGGTCGTCATCAGCGGCGCCGTCAGAAGCGTGTCCGACTCCGCGAGGAGATGCTCAACGATCTCGAAGCGCCGCTCGTAGGGCAGCTGCGTCAGGTCGGAGCCGTCGCGGAACATCACGTCGAACACGAACGCCCGCATCGGGGTGCGGCCGGCAAGCTCCTGGATGCCCTCCTTGCGCCTGCGGGCGGTGGTTTCCTGGAACGGGACGTATTCCTCCGACTCGGGGTTGTAGGCGATCGCCTCGCCATCGAGGATGAGGCTCTGGGCCCCGAGGGCGGAGGCGGCGACCACCAGTTCGGGGAACATCTCTGTCATCGACTCCAGGTTCCTGGAGAAGATGCTCACCCGGTCCGCGTCCTTGTGGATCTGCACGCGAAGGCCGTCGTACTTCGGCTGCACGCCGACGATCCCGAGCTTCTTGATCACCGCCTCCGGGTTGGGCAGGCGCTCCGCCAGCTGGGGACGCAGCGGGTGCCCGGCCCTGACCTTCAGCGCCTCCAGCCCCGGCTCGCCGGCGTCCCAGAGCGTGCGCGCGATGAGGCCGAGGTCGGAGGTCCGGTTGTACGCAGCTTCCAGGATGGGTCGCATCGACCGGTCTCCCTTCGTCGCGAAAGACAACGCGTCGAGCACGGTCGGGTCGCCGATTCCGAGCCGCATCTTGCCGAGCGTGATTCGGACCAGGTGCTTGGCCGAGACGGAATCCAGATCGGCGAGAAGGCCGGTGAAGACGTCGAGCTTCTTCTGCTGGCTGCCGGCGCCGCCCGCGGCTGCGATCTCGGACAGGCGCCGGTGCACCTCGGCCACCGCGGGAGTGTCACGGTGCGCGGCCGGCGCGAGGCGCTGGGCGGTGATGCCGAGGTCGCCCGTCTGGCGGTTGAGCCTGGCGGCCTCATCTTTCGGAACTCCGTAAGCGACCGCCACCGCGCTGATCAGAAGCCTCTCGCCCAGACCGATCTCGACCGGCTCGAAGAAGGGTGCCAGCCGGCCCTGGATCAGGTACGTGATCGGCTGAAGCTCCTCCGCCGATGATGCCTGGTAGACGTCGGCCAGGATGCGGACCAGCTCGTTCCGGCTGTTCGTCCCCTCCATCCGGTCGAGGTTGGCGGCCAGCTCGCTGAACTTCACCTGCCAATAATCGGTCCCCCGCCCATCTCCGCGAGTGCCGGCGGTGGCGGGTTTGGCGTCTACAAATTACCCGCGCCCGCCGGCCCTCGCGGCTGTTCGCGTGTCAGGCCGGCGCCTGTCTCAGCGGCGCGCCGACCTCGTGCAGAAAGCTGAGGATCTCGTGATACGAGCGGTAGATCGACGTCTCGTGATACGGCACGCCGAGCTCGGCGCAGTAGGCGCGCACGATCTTGTGAGCGCGGCGGATGTTGCAGCGCGGCATGGTCGGGAACAGGTGGTGCTCGATCTGGTAGTTGAGCGACCCATAGAGAAGGTCGGTCAGGGGACTTGACCGGACGTTGCGCGACGTCAGCACCTGCGAGCGCATGAAGTCGAGCTCCTGGCCCTTCTCGATCTGCGGCATTCCCTTGTGGTTGGGGGCGAAGACCGAGGCCAGGTAGAAGCCTCCGACGCACTTCTGGATCACGATCACGAGGAGGGCGCGCCACGGGCCGACGATCACGACGAGCAGCGCGGGGAACGCCAGCGCGTGGAGGCAAAGAGCGCCCACCTCGAGCCAGCGCAGCTTCTCTCTCGTGTTGAGGAGGAACCGGACGCTCGACACGTGCATCGTCCACGCGAGCCCGAACAGAAGCGGAAAGAACAGGCCGGCCTGGTGGCTCACGATCCAGCGCGAGAGGCCCGTCTTCGCGAGCGCCTTGGTGGTTGGGATTGCCGTGGTGCCGGTTGTGCTTGTCGACCCACCATCCATGGCTCATGCCCAGCAGCCCGTTCCCGGTCACGATCCCGATCGCGGTGTTGACTCGCCGGCTGGCAAACATCTGGCGGTGACCGGAGTCGTGCAGCTGGAAACCGAGCTGACCGGAGACCAATCCAACAAGCGCCGCCAAGAGCACGGTGGCCCAGACGCTGTGCACGAGGGTCAGCAACCAAAGGCTCGTCCCGAACGCGAGCGTGTTCGTCACCAGCATCAGGACGTAGTAGCCCGGGCGCTTGCCAAGCAACCCCGCGGCCTCCACCCGGCGCTTCAGTTCGGCGTAGGGATTGGCGGTCCGCGCGGACGCCTGCGGGTCGGAAATGGCGATGGCTGCCATGGCGCTCCTGACTCGAACGGGGGCCGTCAGGCGAGAGGCACGTTCGAGAACCACCGGTCGCCTTGTTCGCTCGGGGGAGGGTTCCGGGCGCGATGGCATGATACCGGCCCTGGCCCGGCCGCTTTGACGAGAATTTATACAAATCGCTGAACCCTTCGCCTGCCGTGGCGCATTTGATGGGCAGTCGTGGATGAGCTAGATCTGCTCCAGCGCGCTCGCGGCGGCGATCAACAGGCCTTCGAGGCGATCGTGCGCCCGGTGATCCAGCCCGCCTACCGGCTCGCCCTGGCCATGCTCGGCGAACGCGGCGCCGCCGAGGACGCGGTCCAGGAGATGGCCCTCAAAGGCTGGCGCCACCGCAACCGGATCCGGCCTGAGCTCGGCACCGCGCGCCCGTGGTTTCTCGCCATCGTCGCGAACGAATGCCGGATGGAGAGGCGCCGGCGGTGGTGGTCGGTCCAGCGGCTCGCGAGACCCCTCGAGCGCGCGGCCGCCGAAGGTGACCTCGCCGCCGGCCTCGACCTGCGCCACGCGCTCGAGCAACTGCCGTACCGCGACCGCGAGCTCCTGCACCTTTACTTCGTGCTCGACCTGCCCGCGGCCGAGGTCGCCGAGGTGATCGGCATCAAGGTCGGCGCCGTCAAGTCGCGACTGCACCGGGTGACGGAGCGGCTGCGACCGCGCCTGGAGACCGTGGAGGTGGCCCGATGACGGACCTGCAGCTGGAAACCAAGATCCGCGAGGCCTTC
>VBJE01000025.1 GCA_005879675.1 Chloroflexota bacterium | reverse complement strand
GCGACGCCGCCGGGTCGCCGGCCGGCGTGCGCATGGCGATCGACGGCGGCTACTTCCCAGGGCCGCGGATGTTCGTCACCGTCAGCGCGCTCAGCCAGACCGGTGGCCACACCGACTCGCACTTCATGTGCGGGGCCGACCTCGACATCCCGCTGCCCGACCGGCCTTACATGGTGGTCGACGGGGTCGAGAACATGCGCCTGCGCGTGCGCGAGGGCATCCGGGCCGGCGCCGACTGGATCAAACTCTGCACCTCCGGCGGCGTGTTGTCGCCCGGCGATCAGCCCCACCACTCGGCGCTGACGCTGGAGGAGATCAAGGCGGCCGTCGACGAGGCCGGCGTCCATGGCCTCAAGGTGATGGCGCACGCGCAGGCGAACGCGGGCATCAAGAACGCGCTGCGGGCGGGTGTGGCCACCATCGAGCACGCCATCTGGCTCGACGGCGACGCCATCGAGATGATGCTCGACGGGGGCAACGCGGTCGTGCCCACGCTGGTGGCGCCGCACTGGGTCATCCGCCACGCCGAGGCGGGGAAGATGCCGGCCTACGCGATCGCCAAGGCGCGGGCCGTGATCGACGACCACAAGGCGAGCATCCGTCTCGCGATCGAGTCCGGCGTCAGGGTCGCCTTCGGCACCGACACCGGCGTCGGGCCGCATGGCTCCAACGGCGAAGAGTTCCTGCTCATGCACGAGCTCGGCATGAAGCCGATCGACTGCGTCCGCGCGGCCACGACGGTCGCCGCGGAGACAATCGGCATGAAGGGCGTCGGCCGCCTCGAGCCCGGTTCATGGGGCGACCTCATCGGCGTGCCCGGCGACCCGCTCGCCGATCTGTCGCTACTCGCCAAGCCCGAGAACGTGCAGCTCGTGGTCAAAGGGGGCGAGGTCGTGAAGCAGCTGGATCGCACGCAGGCATGAGACTCGACTGGGCGCTCCTCGCCAACGCCGCCGAGGCTCCTCCGAACGGCCTCGTCTACATCCTCGGCGCCGGGTTCGACACGCTCATCCGCGACCAGTACCCGACGCCTTTCGGCGGGGTGGTTGTGCTCCGTCTCCAGACCACGCGTCTCGAGACCGAGCGCCCGCACAAGGTCGAGGTCCATTGCGCCGACGAAGACGGCAAGCCCGTGCTGCCGAAACCCATCGTCCTCAACCTGCCCGCGCGCCACGTGCCGGCCGAGTATCCGCACGGCTGGGACCTGTCCGCGAGCATCGTCATCAACCTCACCACGGTGCCCATCAACCGGCCCGGCTTCTACAACTTCGAGATCATGATCGACGACCAGCAGGTGCGAACCCTGCCGTTCCGAGCGGTGAAAGCAGCCCAGGTCCAGACCGTTTGACCGCCGCGCTCAGCGATTTCGTCGCCAGCTACGGCCTGCTGGCGGTGTTCGTCCTGATGGTGTTCGAGAGCTGCGGATTTCCTTTTCCGAGCGAGGTCGTCATGCCGACGGGTGGTCTGCTCGCCGCCACCGGTCACATCCAGGGCGGCATCGTCGCCGTGATCCTCGCCGGGGCGGTGGCCAACCTCGTCGGGTCGCTCATCGCCTACGGCCTGGCGGCCCGTTTCGGCGAGCCCCTGCTCCTGGGCCCCGGCCGCTACGTGGGCATCCGGCGTCACCACCTGGAGATGGCGGACGGATGGTTCCGAAGGTGGGGCTTGCCTGCTGTGCTCATCGGCCGCGTGCTGCCGGTGATCCGCACCTACATCTCGTTTCCAGCCGGACTCGCGAAGATCGACCTGACGAAGTTCTCGCTGCTGACCTTCGTCGGCGCCCTGCCCTGGTGCGCGGCGCTCGCGCTTGTGGGCTACGTGCTCGGCCGCAACTACGAGCGGATCAGCGGACCGCTCGAGAAGGGCGCGATCGCGATCGCGCTAGCGGTCGCGGTGGCCGTCCTGGTGTGGTACTTCCGGGGACGTCGCGAAACGAGCGGCTGAAAAATGCGAGATGTCGCGCCTCGTGCCGCCATCGCACACGAGGTCGGCAGCGATCTCGCCGATGATCGGCCCGAACTTGAAGCCATGACCTGAGCACGCGCTGATGACGACGACGTGGCGGTCGTCGGGCTTGAAGTCGATGACGAAATGTCCATCGGGCGTGTTGGTGTACATGCACGTCACGGTGCGGGCGACGTGGCCGCTCACGCCTCGCATGTAGGTTGCCGTCAGCAACCGCAGCGGGTCGATGTCGAATTCGTCGACGCGGCGGCGAATGCGATGCGGGTCGGTGAGCTCGCCCTCGTGGTGCCGTCCCACCTTGACCGTCCTTCCGTCGAGGGACGGGATCCCGTACATGAACCCGGATTCGTCTGATTGGCGCACGAAGGCCGGGAACTGGTCTGGGGCAAACCAGGTCGCATCGCGCGCGATCGAGAACCAGCCGTGCACCTGTCGCTCGACCTGGAGGGGGATCCAGTCGATCAGCTCCGGCGTCCAGGCACCGGCCGCAACCACGACCGCATCGAACTCTCCGCGCACGTCCGCGAGCGACTTGACCTCGGTCTCGCGCCTGACCTCGGGAACCTGCGCCAGCATGGCCGCCACCGCGCGCTCGGGATTCAGCACCCCCGCCTGCCGGTCGAGGACGGCGACGTCGCCGTCTCGGACGACGTGGCCGCGATAGCGCCGCCTGAAGTCATCCGTGTCGAGGAACTCCGCGTCAAGGCCGTGCTCCTTCGCCGAACCCAGGGCGCCGGTGACGACGTCGGATGACGAGCTCCCGATCATCAGCGCGCCCGTCATGGTCAGGATCTGCGCCCCGGTGGCAGCCTCGAGCTCGCGCCACAACGGAAAGACCTCCCGCAGCAACGGCACGTACCAGGGGCCTTCGAAGTAGGCGGTGCGGATGATTCTCGATTCGCCGTGCGACGCGCCGAGCGCGTGCGGGGGAGAGTGGCGGTCGTAAACGGTGACGTCGACGCCGCGCCTCGCGAGCCGCCACGCCGCCGCGGCGCCCATGACGCCGCCGCCGATCACCGCGACCTTCAAGCGGAGCTACTCGGGCGCGATTCTGGCGATGGGCTGTCCGGGCTTCACCGGGTCGCCGATGTCGAGCAATAGATCCTCCACCACGCCGGAAACGGGGGAAGGGATCTCGGCGTTGACCTTGTCGGTGTGCGCCTCCATCAGCGTTTCGCCCTCGGCCACATGCTCGCCGCGCCGCTTGCTCCACGCGCCGACCGTGATCTCCTCTGCGCCCTGCAGCTCGGGCATGACCACCTCGCGGGCCTCGACGCTCACGAAAAGAGCTTAAGTCGGGCCCTGCCTATCCGGCGCCCTGCCCCTCCGGCGCCACCTCCCCATAAATGGGGAGGACCAGGCGACACCTAGGCCATCGAGACGACGTCGAGGAGATCCTCCTCCCAGTAGTCGACACGCCCCTCGGGCATGAAGATCACCCGTCCCGGCCTCAGCGCCTCGACGAACTCGGGATCGTGGCTGACGATCACCATCGTCCCCGGCCACGCTGCCAGCGCCCGCGCCACGCCCGTCCGCGAAGGCGGGTCGAGGTTGTTGGTCGGCTCGTCCAGGAGGAGCAGGTTGTGCCGCCCAGCGACCAGCTGCGCCAGCGCGAGCTTGGTCTTCTCGCCGCCCGACAGCGTCCCCGCGTCCTGCCGCGCGATGTCTCCGGTCAGGCTGAACATCCCCAGCAGGGCTCGCAGCGCCCGTTCCTCCGCCTCCGGGGCCTGCTCGCGCATGTGCGCGAGCACCGGGACGCCCGCGCGGATCCCTTCGTGCTCCTGCGCGTAGTAGCCGAGCGAGACGCCGTGCCCAAGCCGGAAGGCGCCTGCGTTCGCCTCGCTCTGGCCCGCGAGGATGCGGAGCAGCGAGGTCTTGCCCGCTCCGTTCAGGCCCATGACAAGCAGCCGGTCGTGGCGCTCGACCTCGAACGACACATCCCGAAACACCAGCGGCCCTCCATAGCCCTTGGCGAGGCCCGAGCAGTGCAGCACGATGCGGCCGCTGTGCGGTGGCTCCGGAAAGCTGATCTTCACCTTTCGCTCGCGACGCGGCGCGACGACGCGATCGGCCTTCATGCGCTCGACCCGGGTGAAGATCGACTTCGCCTGCCGGGCCCGCTTCTCGGTCTGGCGGCGCATCACCTCGGCGAGGAGCGAGAGCCGCTTGATCTCGGCCTCCTGCCTCTGCGCGAGCGACGACAGCCGCCTTTCCTCGAGCCGCCGTGCGGCCTGGTACTGCGAGTAGGTGCCGCGATACTCGACCATCCGGCCCGCGTCGAGGTGCAGGACCCGCGTGATGGAAGCATCCAGAAGGCCGAGGTCGTGGCTGACGACGATCACCGAGCCCCGGTAATCGCGCAGAAAGTCCATCAGCCACGTCTTGGCGTCGGTGTCGAGGTGGTTCGTAGGCTCGTCGAGCAGGAGCAGGTCGGCTTCGGCGAACAAAACGCGGGCGAGCTCGACGCGGCGGCGCTCGCCGCCCGAGAGCACGCCCAACGGGAGGTCGACGCGGTCGAGCCGCAACCCGAGCCCGGCGGCGATCCTTCGCGCCTCCGATTCGGCCGAGTAGCCGCCCGCGTGCCGGTATCGCTCCTCGGCCTCCGAATACCTCTCGATCATCGCCGGCGAGTGGTCGGTCTCGAGCTTGCGGTGCATCTCCCCGAGCCGTGTCGCCGCGCTGTCGAGACCCTTGCCCGACAGGATGTGGCTCAGCGCGCTCGCCGCGGATTCCGCCCGAGGGCGTGGGTTCTGGGGCACGTAGCCGAGCGTGCCGCGACGCAGGACGACGCCGGCGGCCGCGTCGTCCTCGCCCGCCAGCACCTTGAGCAGGCTCGTCTTGCCCACGCCGTTGCGGCCGACAAGCCCCACCTTGTCGCCGGCGCCCACGGTGAAGCTGGCGTCCGACAGGACGCGACGCGCGACGACGTCGATGGCGAGACCTCTTGCTTGCAGCACGGCGCCGCCATGTTACGTCCCGCCCAGGCGAGCGTTTGGTCAGTCAAATCCGTCTGTAGGAGGCCGTTTCCCAATGAAGAAGTTCCTGATCGTCCTCGCGATGGTCGCCGTGGCGGCCGCCTGCGGCGGAGGCGGTGGCGGTACGGCCACGAGCTCCACCGGTAGCCAGAACACGCAGGGAGGAGGGACGGACTCGAGCTCCGGCCAGCCGACCAAGAGCCAACCCGGCGGCACCACGACCGGCGGCGGCACCACCACAGTGCCGGGCGACACCGTGCCGGCGCTGCAGGGCCCTCCGGTCATCCGTCACGCGCAGCTGAGCATCACGGTCGGCTCGGGCACGTTCGACTCCAAGCTCTCAGCCGTCCGCACGCTGGTGGAGGGGCAGGGCGGTTACATCGCCGGCACCGACGCCCAGGCGAGCCCGGCCGGCGACGAGCCGAGCCAGATCCGGACGGGAGTGATCAACTTCATGGTCCCCGCCGCCCATTTCGACGCCACCGTCGACGAGCTGTCGAAGGTCGGCAAGGTGCAGAGCGAGCACATCTCCGGCACCGACGTCAGCGCCCAGTACGTCGACCTGCGCGCGCGGCTCGCCAACGCCGAGGCGCAGCGCAACGCGATGCTCGCG
>VBJE01000055.1 GCA_005879675.1 Chloroflexota bacterium | reverse complement strand
GAGGGCCTCCCCGGCTACATCGTCGACACCCTGAACTCGCGCCATCCGCTGGTCGGACGCAACCTGGGCATCCTCGGCATGGCGTTCAAGGGCGAGTCCGACGACCCGCGCCAGTCGCTGAGCTACAAGCTGCGCAAGCTCGCACAGTTCAAGGGGGCGAACGTGCTGTGCACGGACCCCTACATACCCGACGAGACGTTCGAGCCACTCGACAAGGTGCTGCGCGAGTCGCAGGTGATCGTGATCGGCGCGCCGCACCAGGCGTATCGCGGCCTCGAGCTCGGCGAGCGCGAGGTCGTCGACATCTGGGGCATAACAGGACCAATTCGTTTATGAGAGGGAACGCGACGTTCCCTCTCATCGCAGCGCTGCGCGCTGCTGCTCACCCTTTCGGATGAGGATGAGTCTTACTTAGAGTGTCCCGCTGCCACGTCTGGAGGCTTTACGCAGGGCGGGTTAGACGGCCTGGCAAAGCCAGGCCTACAGACACCGCATGAAAGTCCTCGTCACCGGCGCCGCCGGCTTCATCTGCGGGTACCTGGTCGCCGAGCTCCTGAACGCGGGTCATGAGGTCGTCGGGGTCGACAACTACAGCAAGTACGGCCGTGTCCGGCGGACGTTCGACGACGACCCCCGCTATCGCCTCATCGAGGGCGACGCCAAGGACGCCGCGCTGCTCACCAGGCTCGCCGCCGACTGCGACCACGTGGTCGCCGGCGCCGCGATGATCGGCGGCATCTCGTACTTCCACGAGTTCGCGTACGACCTTCTCGCCGAGAACGAACGCATCTGCGCGGCGACCTTCGACGCGGCCATCTCCGCGTTCAGAAACGGACGGCTGCAGAAGATCACCGTGCTCTCGAGCAGCATGGTCTTCGAGAGCGCGTCGGTCTTTCCAACCCCCGAGGGGGCGCAGCAGACGAGCCCCCCTCCCCGCTCGACGTACGGCTTCCAGAAGCTCGCCACCGAGTATTTCGCGCGAGGGGCGCACGAGCAGTACGGCCTTCCCTTCACGATCGTGCGTCCTTTCAACTGCGTCGGCATCGGCGAGCGACGGGCGCTTCGCGACCACGACGTGATGAGCGGCAACGTCAAGCTGGCGATGAGCCACGTCGTGCCCGACCTGGTGCAGAAGGTCCTGAAAGGTCAGGACCCGCTCCACATCCTGGGCGACGGCAACCAGGTTCGGCACTACACGTATGGCGGCGACCTGGCGGTCGGGATCCGGCTGGCGATGGAGTCGGAGCGCGCGCGCAACGAGGACTTCAACCTCTCGACCGCCCGCTCCACCACCGTCCGCGAGCTCGCCGAGGTCGTGTGGCGCAAGGTGCACGGCCCGGACAAGCCGCTGCGGCTGGTGTCAGACCCGCCGTACGAGCACGACGTGCAGATGCGCGTGCCGGACGTGCGCAAAGCCCGGGAAGTGTTGGGCTTCGAGGCGACCACACCGCTCGAGGACATGCTGGACGAGGTGATCCCCTGGATCCGCGACGAGATCGAGGCCGCCCGAATCTGAGCGCCGACGAGACGCCGGCGCTGAGCGTGGTGATCCCCGTCTACAACGAAGGCGAGAACGTCGTCCCGACGCTTCGTGGCGTGGTCGCCAAGACCCAGACGCGGCCGCTGGAGGTGCTGATCGTGCACGACTTCGACGAAGACACGACGGTGCCGGTCGTGAAGCAGCTCCAGGCCGAGCTGCCCGAGGTGCGGCTCCACAAGAACACGCTCGGCCGGGGAGCGCTCAACGCGATGAAGTCGGGCCTTCGCGCCGCCCGCGCGCCGTACGTCCTGATTACGATGGGCGACGGCTCGGACGATGCCGCGGACATCGACCCGATGTACCGCCTCGCACGGGCCGGCGCGGACGTCGTCGCCGGCTCGCGGTATATGCGCGGCGGCCGCCAGGTCGGCGGGCCGCTCCTGAAGCGGACGATGTCGCGCACCGCGGGGCTGTCGCTCCACTGGCTCGGCGGCTTACCCATCCACGACGCGACGAGCAACTTCCGGCTCTACTCCAAGCGGCTGCTGAACCAGGTCACCATCGAGTCGCAGGGCGGCTTCGAGCTCGGCCTCGAGCTGACGGTGAAGGCCTACCGCCTCGGATTGCGCGTGGCCGAGGTGCCGACCACATGGAGCGACAGAACCGCGGGAGAGAGCCGGTTTCGGCTCTGGCAGTGGCTGCCCCGCTACCTCCACTGGTACTGGCGCGGGATGGGGGCGAGGCTGCCGCGCGGCCGATAAGATGTCGCGCGTGAAACGAGTCCTTTGCGCGGCCGCGATCTCGTTTGCCGCGCTCGCTCCCACGCCTGCCGGCGCCGCGTCGCCCACGCCGTCGCCGGGCTTGAGCGCGGTGCTCGCCGCGCCCCCGGCGGGCTTCACCGAGCTCACGTCGTCGCCTTTCCACGGCCGGTTCACGGCGCACGAGTACGCGGCCAACGCCGACGCCGGGAAACAGTCCAACGTCGAATCGACGCTGGCTCACGACGGTTTCGTCGACGGGTTCGGCAAGACGTGGGTGCACCAGGCCACGCAGCACGTGCTGATCGAAGACGTGATCGCGTTCACGGGTGGCAAGGGGGCGAGGGACTGGCTCACCCAGGCTGAGGCGGGTGACAAGAAGCAAACGATCTACAAACATGCCAACACCATGTCGGGCATCGACCCGTACTTCGGCGAGCACGTCGCCGACGACGCGACGAAGACCTACGGCGACCTGTTCGCCTTCGTCAAGGGCAACGACGTCTTCGCCCTCTTCGTGATCTCCAGCAAGGACGACGCTCTTCCCCAGGTGACGGCGCAGACGCGGATCCAGTACGACGCGGCGCCGCCGGAGACTATCCCCTCCTCGCAGTGGCCCGAGAACACGAGCGCCGGCGGACACGGACTTGCGTACTCCGTGGGCTACTTCCTGCCGCCCGTGCTCATCGTGGCGGTCATCGTGCTGTTCGTTGCCCGCGCCATGCGGCGGCGATCGGCGGCCACGCCGGCGATGGCCGTCCCGGGGATGACGCCGGGAGGTGTCCAGCTGTCGCCCGACGGCAATTACTGGTGGGACGGCCAGGCCTGGCGGGACGCGACGCAGGAGGTGCCGCCCGGCGCGCAGCGGTCGAGCGACGGCGCATTCTGGTGGGATGGCCGGACCTGGCGACCCGTCCCGCAAGTCCCGCACCCACCAACGTCCTGACATCGAGCGGCTGACCGGGCTGCTGGCCGCCGCCGCGGTCGCCCTCATCCCGCTGGCCGGCGCGGCGTCGCCTAGCCCATCGCCTTCGCTGGACAGGCTCATTGCGTCGCCGCCGTCGGCCGACTTCGCGGAGGACACCGAGTCCTCCGGGACGCCCATCGGCGCGTTCGACCTCCCTTCGTACCTCAGCTTCCTCGACCCCCCGGATCCGACGCCCGTCGAGGCAACGCTCAAGAGGGAGGGGTTTGTCGCCGGTTACGGCAAGAGCTGGACGCAGCAATCCCTGAACCGCGGCCTGGTCGAGCTCGTCGTCGCGTTCGCCGGAGGACAGGGTGCTCGGAGATGGCTGACCGCGAACGAGGCCGCGGCCAAGACCGACGAGTTCTACAAGGGGGCCATCACCGTGAACGGGCTCGGCGCGTACTACGGCGTGCACTACGCCAACCCCAGCGGGAAGGCGTTCGCCGACGTCATCTCGTTCGTCAAGGGCAACGACTTCTTCGTCGTCGGCTTCGTGTCCAGCGCCGACAACCTCGGGAATGCGGCCGGCTCGCAGAGCAAGCTGCAGTACGACTTCGCCGCCGCCGACTCCATTCGTCCGGCGGACTGGCCGGAGAACATGCAGAGCTCGAGATCGCAGATCGATGCCGGCAAGCTGAGCGCGGACGTCTTCGTCGCGGTCCTCGTGATCGGCTTCTTTGTCTGGGTCTTGCTCCGGATCCGGCGCAACAGGCGCGGGGCCGCGACCGCGCCGCCGCAGATGTCTCCCGACGGCCGCTACTGGTGGGACGGCCAGGCCTGGCGCGAGGTGCAGCCTCCGCCTAGCTGACGAGGGGGCGGTAGTTGCGCCTGTAGTACTCCCAGTACTCGCCCGACTTGAGCGGCCGCCACCACTTCTCATGCTCCTCGTACCAGCGGACTGTGCGCTCGAGCCCTTCGGCGAACGTGACCTGCGGCTCCCAGCCGAGCTCGGTGATGCCCGAGGTGTCCAGCGCGTAACGGTAGTCGTGGCCGGGGCGGTCGGCCACGAACTCGATGAGGCTGCGCGGCTTGCCCATGATGTCGAGCACGGCCTCGGCCACGTTCAACCCGGTCGTCTCCACCCCGGTGCCGACGTTGTACACGCTTCCTATCGGCGCATCGTGCAGCACGTGGTCGATCGCGCGGCAGTTGTCCTCGACGAACAGGTAGTCGCGGACCGCCGACCCATCCTTGTAGAGAGGCAGTGGCAAGCCGTCGATCGCGTTCGTGATCAGCACGGGAACCAGCTTTTCGGGGTACTGGTGCGAGCCGTAGTTGTTGGAGCTTCGGGTGACGAGCAGGGGCAGACCGAAGCTCTCGCTGTACGCCGTCGCGATGTGCTCGGCGGCCGCCTTGCTGGCCGAATACGGGCTCCGCGGCCGGAACGGATCGTTCTCTTTCGAGCGCCCTTCGCGCACGTCCCCGTAGACCTCATCGGTGCTGATCAGGAGGAAGACCTCGTGGCCGTGCTTGCGCGCCGCCTCGCAGAGCACCGCGGTACCACGCACGTCGGTTTCGATGAAGGCGAAGGGATCCATGAGCGAGCGGTCGACGTGCGTCTCGGCGGCGAAGTTGACGATCGCGTCCACCTCGGCGGCCAGCGAGTCGACGACCTGCGCGTCGCAGATGTCGCCGCGAACGAACCGATAGCCGCGGCCGGCGTCGAATTCCGCGAGGTTGGCGAGGTTGCCCGCGTAGGTGAGCTTGTCGAGCACCGTGATCTCCACCTCCGGACGCGTGCGCCGCAGGTGCCGGACGAAGTTGGAGCCGATGAAGCCCGCGGCCCCCGCGATGAGCAGGCGCTGGAGCGAGCGGCTCACTTGATCGCGGGCCCAGAGGCCCAGTCGTAGCCGATCGTCGGGTCGTCGTGCGGGATGCGTCCCTCGTCCTCGGGCGAGTAGACGTGCGAGGTGACGTAGAGAAGGTGGCTCAGCTCGAGGGCCCGGCATCCATGCGCGACGCCGGGCGGGATCTTCACGCAGCTCGGATGGCCATCGCCCATCAACAGCTCCATCAGCTGTCCCTTCGTCGGCGACCCTTCGCGTGTGTCATAGAGCGCGACCTTGACGGCGCCGATCACGTACCACCAGTCGGTCTGGCGCTGGTGGATGTGCCACGCCTTGGTCACACCCGGATACATGAGCGAGTGGCTCCATTGGCCGAAGCGCTCGAAGTGATCGTCCGTCTCGCGGATGACCTCGCGAAAGAAACCACGCTCGTCGGCGTGGGTCACCAGCTCCTTGACGACGACACCTTCGATGCTCATGCGCCCTTCTTCGTCGCGCTCGCGCGGACAAAGTCGTTGACGGCGTAGTAGGACTGGATCGATTCGCCCGCGTCGCCCCAGAACCCCTCGAGCACGTCGTACTCCATCAAACCCTTGGACAGGTACCAGTTGTTGACGTCGGTGATCTCGAGCTCGCCGCGGCCCGAAGGCTTGAGCTCAGGCAGGACGGCCCACACCGTTTGGTCATAGAAATACACGCCCGTGACAGCGAACTCGCTGGGCGGCTGCTCGGGCTTCTCGAAGATCCGCGCGATGCGCCGGTCGCCGTCGAACTGCGGAACGCCGAGGTGGCGCAGGTGCTCGCGGTCGGATTCGCGCGAGAGCACGACCCGCGCGCCTCGCTCCTGCCGCGCGAATGCCTCGACGCACGGCCGGATCGAACGCTCGAAGACGTTGTCCGCCAGCATGACGACGCAGCGGTCGCCGGCGACGAACTTCTCCGCCAGCCCGAGCGCCTCGGCGATTCCGCCGGGCTTGTCCTGGTAGGAGTACGAGAGCCGGTCGATGCCGAACTCGTTGCCGTTGCCGAGCAGGCGAAGGAACTCGCCGGCGTGCGTCCCGCCCGTGACCAGCATGAGCTCGCGGACGCCCGCGTTGACGAGCGCCTCGATCGCGTAGCTGATCATCGGCCGGTCGTAGATCGGCAGCAGGTGCTTGTTCGTGATACGCGTGAGAGGGTGCAGCCGGCTGCCGGTCCCGCCGGCGAGAATGACGCCCTTCATCGGGCGGATTATCGTTCAGCGGGTGGGCGATCAACCCGCGAGCCCAGGCGCCCCTCGCACGGCCTTCTCCCCCGACGGCCTCTGGTGGTGGGATGGCTCGCAGTGGCGGCCGGCCATCTCCCCGGACGGCCTGTGGCGCTGGAACGGGCGCGGCTGGGAGCCCGCGGGGCCGGGGCCCACGCATCGCACCGGCGGCGGCACGGCGACCGCGGCGATCGTCACCGTCGCCGCGTTTGCCGGCGTGCTGGTGCTGGTGTCCGTGGTCGTGGTCGTGATCCTGCTGACCATGGGCAACCAGATCGCGAACGTCTTCTCAAACGTCGTCGCGGCGCTGAACGGCTAGAAGCACGCCACGACCAGCGCCCCGATCGGCCGTAGACCACAAGTTGTTGTGGCAGACTGGCGCCTGCATACGCAATGGCGAGACCTGACAACTGGCCGCGAACGATCCTCCACGTCGACCTCGACGCCTTCTACACGTCCGTGCATCAGCGCGACGACGCCAAGCTGCGCGGCATCCCGGTCGCGGTCGCCGGTCGCTCCCGGCGCGCCGTCGTGATGGGCGCCTCCTATGAAGCTCGCACGTACGGCGTCCGGTCGGCGATGCCGCTGCACGAAGCGATGCAGCTATGTCCGCAGCTCACGATCGTCCCCCCCGAGGGCGCCCGCTACCGCGAGGCGAGCCGGCTCGTGCACCAGATCTTCCGCCGCTTCACCTCGCCCGAGCTGATCGAGGGCATCGCCCTCGACGAGGCTTACCTCGACGTCACGGCCCGCACCCGGCACGGCACCTCCACCGCCGACGATGTGGCGCGGCGGATCAAGTTCCAGGTCCACACCGAGGTCGGCCTCACCGCGTCGGTTGGCGCCGCGACCTCGAAGCTCGTGGCCAAGGTCGCGAGCGGGACACGCAAGCCGGACGGGCTCGTCCTCGTGCCTCCCGGCACGGAGGCGGATTTCCTGGCGCCGCTCCCGGTCGGAGTGATCCCAGGGCTTGGGCCCAAGACCGAGGAGCGCCTGCACGCGATGGGCCTGCGCAACGTCGGCGCCCTCGCCGCGTACGAGACCCAGCGCCTCGTGCAGGCTCTGGGCACCAACGGCGCCGTGCTGCAGAGGCTCGCCCAGGGCCGCGACCGCCAGCCCGTCGACGGCAGTCGGCCGGCCAAGACGATCTCGGCGGAGACGACCTTCGAGAGCGACGTCAGCGACCGCGGCCAGCTCGAGCACGCCCTGCGCGACCTGACCGATCGAGTCACCGAGCGCCTCAAGACCGACGGCGTCCGCGCCCGGACCGTCTACGTAAAGCTGAAGCTTCCCGACTTCAGGCTCGTGAGTCGCCAGGTGAGCCGGACGAGCCCGACCGACGACGTCGAGACGATCTTCCGCGCCGCGCGCTCGGCGCTCGAGAAGTCGCACGTGGAGTCGCGGCCGGTGCGGCTGATCGGGGTGGGGCTGTCCGGCCTCGAGCACCCTGAGCCTGACCTGCAACTGACGCTCTTCGACTAGGCGCTGTTCGGTCCACCACCGGACGCGGGAGCGCCGCGAGCACGTCGCCCACCACTGACCAGCCCAGGCTGGTCCGCGCTCGGGCGATGAGGGCGCGAAACACCATCGCCGTGGCGCGGGCGTCGTCGAGCGCGGCATGCGCGGGCGTGATGTCCACCTCCAGGGCTTCGACGAGCCGGGCGAGCCCCGGGGTCTGCCCCTTCGGCAGGTCGAGGACGAGTCGCGCCAGGGCGGTGGTGTCGATGATGGGGTGCTCGAGCGGGCTCTCCAGCCCGCGACCGACGAGCCAGGTGTCGAAGGCGTCGTGGCTGTGCTCGACGAGGACCGCTCCCTGGGCGAAACGCAGAAATGCGCGCCGCGCGTCCTTGAACTCGGGCGCGCCGATGAGCATCGACCGGTCGATGTGGTGGCGCTTGCGCGCGTAGGGGTTGATCGGCGCGCGGCTGTCGACGAGCGTGTCGAAGAAGGAAAGCGTGGCCTCGAGACGAAAGCGCTCGGCGCCGATCTCGAGGACGAGGAAGGGGGCGTTGCCGGTCGTCTCGACGTCGAGGGCGACGAACTGCGCCTCGTCGAGCGGTGTCTGCGGACCGACCTCCGGGGCGTCGACGGCGATCTCGTCCCACGGCACGAGCTCCGCTGCTCCCCGCGGCTTGAGGAACACGCGCTTGGGCGTCACGAGCGGGCCATCGCCAGCGCCCGGCGCGCCCACGCGATCTCGTCGCCGGTGAGGGCGCGCAGCAGGAGCACCGCAACTCCGTAGACGACGGCGCCGGCGGCGATGGGGATCGCGACCTCGAAGCCGCTCACGGTGCTCAGCGGGTAGATGGCCGCGCCCATGATCAGGCCCGCAAGGATGATCCGCCAGCTGAGCGACAGCACGGCGACGCGGCCGACGTGGCGCGCCGTCAGCGTCCACGCGACCGCGCCCAGCGTGAGCTCGGTCAGGACTGTGGCCCAGCTGGCCCCCTGGTAGCCGTAGAGGGGAATGAGGGCGAGGTTGAGAACGACGTTCACGACCACGCTCCACCCCGCGGCCCACGAGAACGACGACTGGCGGTCGGACGCGTTGAGCGCGCCGATGGTTCCGACCCGAGGTACTGATGGCCGAGCAGCAGTGGCGTGAGCGGCTTGGCGAGCACGAAGATGCCGACGCTGACCGGCCATCCCATCAACAACAGCCCCTTGTAGAACCGGTTCACCGCGTCCAGGAGCTCCCTCGGGCGGTCGCGGTGATAGACGGAAAGGACCGGAAAGACAATCGAGAGGAACGTGATGGGGACGAAGAGCAGGGATTCAATCGGCTTGTACGCCGCGCCGTACAGACCTGCCTCCTCGAGGCCGCGGAAGACGTCGATCAGGGGCTGGTCGATGCGGAAGTAGATGATCGTGAGCACGAACGTCAGCGCGAACGGGAGTCCCTTCCAGAACCACTCCCGCAGCAGCGTCGGCTCCAAGCTCCAGCCGATGGTCGCGATCCTCTTCCACGCGAGGATGGCCGAGAAGTAGACGCAGCTGAACGCGTACTGGATGGCGTAGGCCCAGATGAAGTAGGCGACTCCCTGCCGCGTCTGCACTCCGTAGACGACGAGGCCGAGGAGGATGGCGCTCTCCAGGACGACCGCGATCGCCTCGTAGCCGAGCTGCTGCACCGCGTAGAGCCCGTTGCGCAGCAGGGACGCGTAGGAGGTCAGGACCATGAGGACGACCAGCCCGATCGGGATGACGAGCGCCGCGAGAATGACGAAGGCGGCCGCCGACATCAACAGGCGGAGCGACATGACGTTGCGCAGGTAGCGCTGGATGGCCTGGTGATCCCGCGCGCCCTCGCGCACGAAGAGCACGTTGAAGCCGAGGTCGAGCATCACGCTCGCGATGGCCGTCAGGTTGACGAGGACCGAGAAGGAACCGTAGCGAGGTGGGCCCAGCCACCTGACCATGTAGAGCACCGTGACCAGGGCGATCAGGCGCGCGGCCACCTTGGCGGTGAGGACAATGACGGTGTTGCGGAGGGCCCGCGACCCCAGGCCAAGGCTCGACGCGGGTATTTCGGTTGCTTGATCGTCTGCGGACAACTGAGCCAATCGTAGAGCCGCGGCACGAGGCTCGGGCCGCGGCCCCAGTTCGCTGCGCTCGTTAGACTCGTCCGCCGTGGCGGATCGAATGCGAATCCTCAGCGGCATGCGGCCCACGGGGCGCTTCCATCTGGGCAACTACCTGGGCGCGGCCAGGAACTGGGTCGAGCTGCAGAACCAGTACGAGTGCTTTTACTTCGTCGCCGACTACCACGCCCTGACCACCGAGCCCGACGGGCACAAGGCGGAAGACAAGGTGTTCGACCTGGCCGCGGACCTGCTCGCGGTCGGCATCGACCCCGATCGCAGCGTGCTCTACCTGCAGTCGAAGGTGCCGGAGGTCGCCGAGCTGACGCTCCTCCTGTCGATGGTCACTCCGTTGAGCTGGGTGCAGCGAGTGCCGACCTTCAAGCAGATGGCCAAGCAGCACCCGGGTCAAGGGCGTCGGCGTGCCTGTCGGCAAGGACCAGCTCGCTCACCTGGAGCTGGTTCGCGAGGTGACGCGGAAGTTCAACCGCACTTACTCCCACGTCTTTCCGGAGCCCCGAGCGCTGTTGACCGAAACGCCCCTCATCAAAGGCACCGACGGCAAGCAGCGGATGTCGAAGACGGTCGGCAACATCGTCGGCGTCACCGACGACCCGGAGGTGATCCGCAAGCAGGTCATGGGCATGGTGACCGACGTCAAGCGGCCGCGGCGGACCGACCCCGGCCACCCGCGCAGCTGCAACGTCTGCGCCTACTTCAAGCTCTTTTTCGACGACTGGGAGCACTACTGGGACCTGTGCCGCAAGGCTGAGATCGGGTGCTTCGACAAGAAGAAGATCCTCGCCGAGCGCCTGATCGAGGTGTTTCGGCCCTACCGCGAAGCCCGCGCCGAGCTGACGCCGGACGCCGTCAACCGCATCCTCGACAGTGGGAGCGAGAAGGCGCGCGATGTGGCGCGCCTGACGCTGCGCGAGACCCGCCAGGCGGTAGGCCTTCCCCCCTACCTGGATCGCTAACATTTGAGCCGGATGGCAGAGGCTGCAGCGCCTGGGCGAGTGACCCGCCGAACGTTTCTCGGCTGGTGGCTCGCAAGCCTGATGACCGCGACGGTGGTCACCGCGGTCGCCCCCATCCTGGTCTTCTTCTGGCCGGCGCGCCCCAAGGGCCAGAAGGAGGGACCCATCATGGTCGGGCTCCAGACCCCGATCGATCAGCTGCAGGATGGCAGCGTGACCCAGATCCTCGCGCCGACCAGCCCGAACTCGGCGTTCATCATGGCCGACGGCGGCGGGGACAACGCGAAAGGCGAGCTTGCGTTCGGCGCATTCGTGGTCAAAGACCAGGGCAAGGTCACCGTCTTTGCGCAGAACTGCTCGCATCTCGGCTGCTCCGTCGCCTTCAACACCGACGCGAAGACGCTCGACTGCCCGTGCCATGGCTCGCGCTTCCGCCTCGACGGCAGCGTGCTCCATGGCCCGGCCGCGGCGCCGCTCTCCCACTTGACCTGGAAGCAGGGGCCAAAGCCCAACGAGCTAGAGGTCGAGGGGATCGTGCTGGGGTTCTAAGAGATGGCCATTCCGCACCCGCGCGACATCCAGGTGGCGGTCGTCGACTGGCTCGACGAGCGCTACCCGTTCAGCAAGGCGGTGGACGAGGCGCTCTACCAGCGCGTGCCCAACTACGCCAACGCCTTCTACTACTGCTTCGGCGGGATGGTCTTCATCCTGATCGTGTTCCAGCTGCTGACCGGCGTCCTGCTGGCGGTCTACTACGTGCCGGACGCGGCCGGAACCCCGGCGCCGGCGTACACGAGCGTGCAGTTCATCCAGAACACGGTCTACCTGGGCTGGCTGATCCGAGGCGTCCATTTCTGGAGCGCCAACATCCTGATCGTGATGGTGCTGATCCACATGGCTCGGGTCTACTGGACCGGCTCGTACCGCGCACCGCGCGAGCTGAACTGGATGGTCGGCGTGCTGATGCTGCTGATCATCCTCGTGCTTTCCCTGACCGGCTACCTGCTGCCGTGGGACACGAAGGCCTACTTCGCGACCGAGGTCACGATCAAGATCGCCGGTTCGGCGCCCCCGCAGTGGCTGGGCACCTTCATCAAGGAGGTGTTGCAGGGAGGCCCTGTCGTCGGACCCCCGACGCTGCAGCGCTTCTTCACGCTGCACGTGTTCGTGC
>VBJE01000054.1 GCA_005879675.1 Chloroflexota bacterium | reverse complement strand
TCCGTCGACGAGCTGACGACCCAGGGCAAGAAGGCGACGGAGCACATCAAGGCCGGCATCGGCACCAAGTCACGCCGCCAGATGACCGTGGGACTGAACGGCGACGAGGAGACCGTCATCGACAAGGGCGACCTGATGTCGCGCGAGATGTCGCGCGGCGTGCTCTCCAAGGTCCAGGAGAAGATCGAGAAGCTCGAGGCGAACACCAAGGCCGCGCAGAAGCGCGCCAAGGAGAGGCTCGACGCCGACAAGAAGGCGCTCGAGGCCCAGATCGAGGCCGCGACCAAGACCGAACGCGACGACATCCAGGGCCAGCTAGAGCAGTTGCAGACCGAGATCGAGGCCACGCGCACCGACCTCGAAGCGCTGCACCCGAAGCAGATCCTGACCGACACGCAGTACCGGGACTTCCAGGAAAGGTTCGGACGCGCCTTCCGCGCCGGCATCGGCGCCGAGGCCGTTCGCGACCTGCTCTCGCGCATCGATTTGAACGCCGAGATGTACCGCCTGCGCGAAGAGTCGAAGTCCTCGAGCGGCCAGCGCAAGCAGAAGGCGATCAAGCGCCTGAAGGTCGTGGAGGACTTCCGCAAGTCGAACGCCAGCCCGACCTGGATGGTGCTGGAGGTCCTGCCGGTCATCCCGCCCGAGCTGCGCCCGATGGTCCAGCTGGACGGAGGCCGCTTTGCCACGTCCGACCTGAACGACCTCTACCGCCGCGTCATCAACCGCAACAACCGCCTGAAGAGGCTGCTGGAGCTCGGCGCGCCCGAGATCATCGTGCGCAACGAGAAGCGCATGCTCCAGGAGGCGGTCGACGCGCTGATCGACAACGGCCGTCGTGGCCGCGCGATCACGGGCACGGGCAACCGCAAGCTGAAGTCGCTCTCCGACATGCTCAAGGGCAAGCAGGGGCGGTTCCGCCAGAACCTGCTCGGCAAGCGGGTGGACTACTCGGGTCGCTCCGTGATCGTGGTCGGACCCGAGCTGAAGCTCCACGAGTGCGGCCTGCCCAAGAAGATGGCGCTCGAGCTCTTCAAGCCTTTCGTCATGCGCGAGCTCGTGAACAAGGGCTACACCACCAACATCAAGTCCGCCAAGCGCATGGTCGAGCGCAGCCGGACCGAGGTCTGGGACGTCCTCGACGAGGTCATCCGCGACCACCCGGTCCTGCTCAACCGCGCCCCGACCCTGCACCGCCTCGGCATCCAGGCATTCATGCCCGTGCTGGTCGAAGGCTCGGCGATCCAGATCCACCCGCTGGTCTGCGCCGCCTTCAACGCCGACTTCGATGGCGACCAGATGGCCGTGCACGTGCCCTTGTTCAGTGGCGCCATCGCCGAAGCCAAGAACCTGATGATGTCGTCGCAGAACATCCTGTCCGCGGCCGACGGCCACCCCGTGGTGGCGCCGACTCAGGACGTCGTCCTTGGCTGCTACTGGCTCACCGCGACGCGGGGTGAGCGGCCGGCCGACGCCTCGAAGCTGCGGGCGTTCAGCTCGCAAAACGAGGTTGTGCTGGCTCTGGAGGCAAAGGTCGTCAAGCTCCAGGAGTGGTGCCGCGTGAAGATCGGCGATCAGCTCGTCGTCACCACGGCGGGCCGGGTCGTCTTCAACCAGCCCCTGCCCGTCGGCCGCAAGCCGATGGACGAGGAGTCGATGGAGCCTCTGCCGTTCCAGAACGCGCACTACGACCGCAAGCTGCTCCGTGTCCTGGTGGCCGAGCTCTACCGCCTGTACGGCAGCGACGTCACGGCGAGTGTGGTCAACGACATCAAGCGGCTGGGCTTCCGCTACGCCACCCAGGCCGGGATCACGGTGTCCGCCATGGACATTCCGCACCCGGACTCCAAGTGGCAGGTCATCCGCGCCACCGAGAAGGAGGTCGCGGACGTCGAGCGGATGTACCGCCGCGGCGTCATGACCGACGACGAGCGCTACCGCAAGGTGATCGAGCTCTGGCAGCGCGCCTACGAAGAGGTGGGCAAGAGCACCGAGGAAGCGTTCGACAAGTTCAGCCCGATCTGGATGATGATGGGCTCGGGCGCCCGCGGCAACATCCAGCAGATCCGCCAGCTCGCGGGCATGCGCGGCCTCATGGCCGACCCCACCGGCCGGATCATCGACCTGCCCATCCAGGCCAACTTCACCGAGGGCCTCACGGTCCTGGAGTACTTCATCAGCACCCACGGCACCCGCAAGGGCCTGGCCGACACCGCTCTCCGCACCGCCGACTCCGGCTACCTGACGCGCCGTCTCGTCGACGTCGCCCAGGACGTGATCGTGCGCGAGGAGGACTGCGGGACGACGAATGGGATCTGGATCCGCGACATCACCCCGGAGCGGGCCAAGAACGAGCCGATCTTCGAGAAGATCGCCGGTCGCGTGTCCGCCGAGGACATCTCGATCAAGGACAAGGTGGTGGTGCCCGCGGGCCAGTCCATCAGCGACGAGGTCGCGCGGCAGATCATCGCCGCCGGCGTGCCCGTGAAGATGCGCTCGGTCCTCGTGTGCGAGGCGCGCGAGGGCGTCTGCCGCACGTGCTACGGCCGCAACCTGGCGACCGGCAAGATTGTTGAGATCGGCGAGGCGGTGGGCGTCATCGCTGCCCAGTCGATCGGCGAGCCGGGCACCCAGCTGACCATGCGCACGTTCCACACCGGCGGTGTCGCCGGCGTCGACATCACCCAGGGCCTTCCTCGCGTGGAGGAGCTGTTCGAGGCTCGCATCCCGAAGGGCAAGGCCATCATCGCCGAGATCGACGGAGAGCTCGACATCATCCGCCAGGAGGGCTCGCGCAAGGTGCGCGTGACGTCTCGGGAGGAGTTCGAGGTCTCCTACCCGGTCGAAACCAAGATGGAGATGCTGGTCAAGTCCGGCGACGACGTCATGGAGGGCCAGGAGCTGGCCCGCGACTCGAAGAACAACGTGGCCCGGACGCGCCATGCCGGCAAGGTCGTGGTGTCGCCCAAGGAGATCACCGTGCGGACCGTCGACGAGGAGGTACGCGAGTACCCGATCCCGCACCAGGTCCGCATCCGGCCGGAGCTCGACCGCCGCGACGGTCAGAAGGTGAACATCAAGGCGGGACAGCAGATCACCGAAGGCTCGATCTCACCCCAGGAGCTGCTCCACATCCTGGGCAAGGAGGCCGTGCAGACGTTCCTCGTGGATGAGGTCCAGAAGGTCTACCGCTCGCAGGGCGTGGACATCAACGACAAGCACATCGAGGTGATCGTCCGGCAGATGATGCGCAAGGTGCGCATCGACTCCGCCGGCGACACCGGCCTGCTCCCCGGCGAGATCGTCTCGCAGTGGGAGTACGAGGAGTCCAACGCCCGGGCGCTGGCCGAGGGCGGCGAGCCCGCCACGGCGCAGACCGTGCTCCTGGGCCTGATCAAGGCGGCGCTGAACACCACATCGTGGCTGTCGGCCGCTTCCTTCCAGGAGACGACAAGGGTCCTGACCGAGGCCGCGATCTCGGGCAAGGTGGACCGGCTTCGGGGCCTGAAGGAGAACGTGATCATCGGCAAGCTGATCCCGGCCGGGACGGGCCTGGACTACTACAAGAAGCAGCGCGAGCAGGCGGCCAGGATCCTCGAGGAGGAGCCGATCGACCTGGAGACGCTATCGGTCTAAATATGAGAGGAAACCTGCCGGTTTCCTCTCATCGCGCCGCTGCCCCCACGACTTCGTCGCGGGGACCCCGATAAGGACTGCGGCCGGGCAAGCGGCGCTGCTCTCTTTCCCGCTGTGGAGCTTGAGCTAGTAGCGGCCGGGCCCGGTTTGGGATAAAGTCACGCTTACGTGCACAAGGGGGCGCCCGCCAGGGTTGCCCCTTTTGCTTATCCGGGAGGGAACCGGCCCCATCCCGGCGCCGGGCGCCGGACTTCCCCATAAATGGGGAAGACGTCAATCGAATGAATCCGGCCTACAGACCACGCGTGTTTAAGATGGATTCGTGAATCCAAGCCGAAGGCTCGTCTGCGCCCTCGCGGTGCTGATGGTGGCGGCGGGCGCGTGCGAGACCGGCGTGACGACGGGGCCCAAGCTCGCTGCCGACCAGGTCCTGCGCGTGATGCTCGAGGACCAGCCCGCATCGCTGGACCCCGGCCAGACGCAGTACACCTACGAGGCGGCGGTCCTCCGGGCGGTCGCCGAACCGCTCGTGAGGCCCAAGGCCGACCTCAGCGGCGTCGTGCCCGCCGCGGCGCAGACCTACGAGGCGAGCAGCACCGGCACGGCGTACGTCTTTCACCTGCGCACGAACGCGAAGTACTGGGACGGCGTCCCCGTCAAGGCGCAGGATTTCGTCTACGCCTGGCAGCGCCTGGTCGACCCGCGGCTGGCCGCCCCCGACGAGACGCTGTTCGCGGACGCGATCCTGAACGGCGAACGGGTGGCGTTGATGGACCCGCAGCGAGACAAGGCGTCGATCGACCCCGCGCTGGCGACGCTCGGGCTCAAGGCGGTCGACGACTTCACCTTCCAGGTGCAGCTGGCGCATCCCGACCCGGCATTCCTCTGGCTGGCGGCGTTGCCGGCGTCGGCTCCGATCAGGAAGGACGTGGTGACCCAGAACGGGGACAAGTGGGCGACCAGCCCGCAGACGCTCCTCACCAATGGTCCGTTCAAGGTCACGGAGATGGTCAAGAACGACCACATCCGCGTCGAGCGCAACCCTTATTACTGGGGCGGCAAGCCGCCGCTGACGCGGATCGACTTCGCGATCGTCACCGACGGGGCCGCCGCGCTCGACAAATATCGGAAGGGCAACCTCGACGCGACCATGGTGCAGCTGGCGCAGGCGACGTCGGTGGCGGGCGACGGCGCGCTGAGCCATCAGCTGGTCAGGACGCCGAACCTGACGGTGTTCTGGATCATGTTCCGCGTCAACTCGCCGCCGCTGGACAACCCCCGGCTCCGGCAGGCGATCGCGCAGGCGATCGACCGCAACGCCTTCGTCAAGGAGATACTCCAGGGCGAGGGCGAGCCGGCCGCGACGTTCATCCCCAAGGGCATGCACGGCTACGCGCCGAGCTTGACCACCCAGAAGTTCGACATCGCCCAGGCGCGCGCGTCGCTGGCAGCATCCGGGCTGTCGGGCAAGCAGCTGTCCCTGACCTATTCCTACGACCAGACCCTCGAATCGGCCAAGGCGACGGCGAAGTTCGTGCACGACCAGCTGAAGGCGAACCTGGGCATGGAGATCAACCTCCAGCCGCTCGACCCCAACACGTTGTCTTCGCGCATCGGTGGGGGTCAGTTCCAGATCACCGGCCCTCGCGGCTGGACCGCCGACTACCCGGACCAGGCGGATTGGTACGACATCTTCCTCACCAGCTCCGGCAGCATCCCGTTCTGGCAGAACCAGCAGTACGACAACTTCGTGAGCGTGGCCCGCACCGACATGCAGGCGGCACGGCGCGACCAGGAGTACCTGCAAGCCCAGTCCTTGCTTGTCGGCGAGGCGCCGGTGGCCTTCCTCGCCCAGACGGAGAGCTGGTACCTGGTCCAGCCCTACGTCCGCGGCATCGTCACATCGCCGCTCGAACGGCTGTTCGGCACGATACAGCCTTGGCAACTTGACACTTGTGCATCGCCCACAACAGAATTTGATTGGCCGAAGAGGCTGTGTGTGAGTAAGACCTGCTGCCGGCGCACTCTCGCCCCGCGCGCTGCCGGGAAGAAGGCCGCAGGATCCATCTGAGAGGTAAGACGCGTATGCATCTTCGTATAGGCATTCGAGCGTTCACGCTCGCGACTGCGGGATTCGTGCTCGCGACTGCGTGCGGCCCGACCACGGGCCCGACGAGCCAGGACCTGGCCCCGAACGACAAGCAGGTCCTCAACGTCAACGACGGCACCGAGCCGAACAGCTACGACCCGACCCAGCAGACGTACACCTACGAGGCCGGCGTCGGCCGCGAGGTGTTCGAGACGCTGCTCAAGCCGAACGCCAAGGGCGACGACGTGCAGAGCGCCTCGGCCGAGAGCTACAAGGTCTCCGACGACGGCTTGACGTACACGTTCAAGATTCGCTCGAACGCGAAGTGGAGCGACGGGCAGGCCCTCAAGGCCGCCGATTTTGTGTACGGCTACAAGCACCTCCTGAACCCGGCGCTGGCCGCCGGCTACGTCGACCCGTTCTTCGACACGACGATCGCCGGCGCCGACGGTTACGGCAGCGTCGACGTCTCGAGCGCGACCGCCATCGACAGCTTCCTTACGGGCCTCGGCGTCTCGGCCCCCGACGACAAGACGTTCGTGATCAAGCTGCAGCACCCGGCCGCGTTCTTCAAGTGGGTCGTGACCCTGTGGGTCGCGTCGCCCATCCGCCAGGACATCGTCGAGAAGGCAGCGGGCGGATCGTTCTCCTCCAGCGACACCACCAAGCCCGAGGTCTGGGCCCAGAAGGCCGAGACCATCATCGGCAACGGCCCGTTCAAGATTTCGCAGATCGTCTCCAAGGACCACGTGGAGCTCGTCCCGAACCCCAACTACTGGGGCGGCGCGCCGCATTTCCAGAAGATCAACGAGTGGTTCATCGAGGACGCGAACACCGCGTTCGCGAAATACCAGACCGGCGACCTCGACGCGATGACCGTTCCGCTGGCCAACGTCGACCTGGTGCGGAACGACCCCAAGCTCAGCAAAGAGGCGAAGGTGTACCCCAAGCTGACCACCTTCTGGATGACCTTCAACGCCCAGAAGACGCCGTTTGACAAGCCGGACGTCCGCATGGCGTTCGCGAAGTCGATCGACCGCGACAAGCTGAACAAGCAGGTCCAGCACGACATCCAGCAGACGATCCTGAGCTTCATCCCCAAGGGCATGGCCGGCTACGACCCGTCGAACAAGGCGCAGGCCTTCGACGCCGCCGCCGCCAAGCAGCTGCTGCAGAAGGCGGGCGTGACCGCCGCGGACCTCAACAAGTTCAAGCTCCTGACGCGCAACACGACCCGCAACAAGACGCTGAACCAGTTCATCGTCGACCAGTGGAACACCAACCTCGGACTGAACATGCAGCTCGAGGTCATCGACAGCAAGACCGTGACCAGCCGCATCCGCAAGGGCCAGTTCGACATCTACGGTCCCGACGGATGGGGCGCCGACTACCCCGACCAGCAAGACTGGTTCGACATCTACTTCAAGGCCTCGTGCCACAGCCTCAACTGGGGCTGCGTGGACCTTCCCGGCTACGACGACCTTGTCAAGAAGGCGGACACCGAGCTGGACCAGGGACAGCGCAACAAGGACTACAAGCAGGCCCAGGACATGCTGATCAACCAGGCCGCTGTAGCGTTCCTCTTCCAGGACTACGAGTACAACCTCATCAAGCCGTACGTCGGTGGGCTTACGATCACCGCTGGTGACGACCAGAGCCTGCCGGGTAACTTCTTCTGGCACGACGCGTACATCACGAAGCACTAACAAGGACGTGACTTGGCAGTAATCGCAGGGCGCCCCAAGCGGGGCGCCCTGCTCCCCGGGCCACTGGCGGCTGTCACCGACAGTCGGGCGGGGAGTCTTGGGGTCTACGTGGTCCGTCGGGTTCTCTGGATGATCCCGGTTGTCTTTTTCGTCATCGTCATCACCTTCGTCCTGATGCACAGCGCGCAGGGCAGCCCCTGGGACAAGGCCGGCGGCCGGCAGCTGTCCCAGGTCGTGGTCGACAACCTCAACAAGAAGTACGGGCTCGACAAGCCGGTCTGGGAGCAGTTCCTGCTCTACGTCTGGAACGTGCTCCGGGCGGGGAGTCTTGGGGTCTACGTGGTCCGTCGGGTTCTCTGGATGATCCCGGTGGTCTTCTTCGTCATCGTCATCACCTTCGTCCTGATGCACAGCGCGCAGGGCAGCCCCTGGGACAAGGCCGGCGGCCGGCAGCTGTCCCAGGTGGTGATCGACAACCTCAACAAGAAGTACGGGCTCGACAAGCCGGTCTGGGAGCAGTTCCTGCTCTACGTCTGGAACGTCCTCCACTTCGACTTCGGGCTCTCCTACCAGTACCAGGGCAAGACCGTGCTCGAGCTCATCGGCGGAGGCTGGCCGTACACCGCACGCCTCACGCGCGCGAGCACCCTGGAGACGATCAGACAGGACTACATACGGACCGCGTGGGCCAAGGGTCTTTCCGAGCGCCTGGTCGTCGTCCGCCACGTGCTCAAGAATTCCTTGATCCCAGTGGTCACCACGCTTGGGCCGACGTTCGCGTTCCTCGTCACCGGTTCGGTCATCGTCGAGCAGGTCTTCAGCATCCCCGGCATCGGCCGGGCGTTCG
>VBJE01000053.1 GCA_005879675.1 Chloroflexota bacterium | reverse complement strand
GCACGATCTGCCCGAGCACGTTCTCCGCACCGGGCCCCTTCCCGCGCCGATCTTCGAGGGCGACGACCTCAGCGTTGAGGTCGGGCTGAACACCACAGGCTCATCGCGGGGACCCGCCTGGGTCGCCGGCAGCGTCGCGGGGAGCGATGTCAACTTCGGCACCGGCCTTGTCCCGACGACCGGCTGGCGAAGGACCAGGGTGCTGCGGGGTGTCCGCCGAGGCTCGGTTGGCGCGACCCGCTGGCGGATCGGCAGCAGCGACCCGCTGGGCTTCTTTCGTGGCACCCGGGCTTGCCCGGACATCGAGGTCGCGCTCGTGCTCCCGCGCTTTGGGTCGCTTGCGGGCCGTGGCCCGGCGCGCGAGCTCGAGGCCAGCCTGGTGGCGCCGCGAGCAGGCTCGGGCACAGAGCTCTTCGGCATCCGCGAGTACCGTCCCGGGGATTCGCTCCGTCGCATCCACTGGCGTTCTAGCGCCCGCCACGGCGAGCTCGTCGTCCGCGAGTACGAGCCCCCCGGTGCGAAAACCCTCGGTCTGTTCCTCGATCCAGCTCCGGCCACCGTCGACGTGGCCGACCAGGTCGCGCGGATCGCGGCTTCGGAGGCGTGGGACTGCATCCGCGAAGGCGGGCGCGTCACGCTGTGGGCGCCGGGCCTGCAGGCGACCGAACCGGCGCAGGGCCGCGACCTGTGGGCGGTGCTGGAGTGGCTTGCGCGCTATCCCGGCGCGCCGGCCGACGACCCGCCACCGCCCGCGACCGAGGCGGTGATGGTCAGCGGCACCGCGGACGCCAGGCTTGTCGAAGCGGTCGAGTCGGCGCGGCGCCGTGGCGCGCGGACCCGCGGGTGGATCATCGGCGAGGCCGACGTCGACCTCGACGCAGTGGTCGAGCGCGTCGGAGTCGGTTGGCCGCTGTGAGACGCCTGCTGCGGCTGCCGGCGTCGCCGATCGAGCATTCAGTCCAGGCTCGCGGCGCCGTCTTCGCGGCGTTTGCGACCTCCGTGCTCGCGGTCGCCGCCTACGGACAGGACTATGTCGCGCCGGCGATCGGTGTCGCCGTGGCGGCGGCCGGCCACGTCGTCAGCTACCGCGAGCGCAACCAGAAGCGCGGATTCTGGCGCCAGGTTTTTCTGGCGGCCCTGGTTTTCGGCGCCCTTTTCTACGTGATCGCTGACTCCGCGCTCGCGCTCTTCGGCGGTGTTCTGCCGCAGGCGAACTTCGCCATCCTTCTCGTGGCGATCACGAGCTTCGACCTCAAGACGCGACGCAACTGCTATTCGAGCTTGTGGATCAGCCTTGCGATCCTCTACCTGGGGGCGGTCTACGCGTGGGACTACGGCTTCGGGCTCCTGGCGGCCATGTGGATGGTGTGGCTCGCGATGTTCTGGCTCGCGTCGCATCTCCGCCGCATCAATGCCCCCTTTGGCGGGCCGGCGAGGCCTTTCGCGGTCATGCTGGTCGCGCCCCTCCTGCTCGGTGTTCTCCTGTTCGTCGCCCTGCCCCAGCCGTCGGGCGTCCCGGTCTCGCCCCTGGTGGTCTCGCTACCCAACTTCACGAGCTTCAAGGGTGACATCGCGAGCCCGGCGTTGCCCCTCGTCCAGCTTGCCGGCGACGCCACCGGCGCGACGGGCAGCATCGACCTTCACTTCCGAGGCCGGCTCGGTGACTCGCCGGTGATGCTCGTGCGGACGGGAGCGCCGGCCTACTGGCGGGGGCTGGTCTTCGACACGTACGACGACGGTGCATGGACGGCGTCGATCGGCGGCTACCGCGAGATGCAGCCATACGTTCCGCCACGTTTGCTGCCGCCGGCTCCGAACGACAACCTCGGCACCTTCGTGCAGACGTTCCGGGTCCTGCGTCCCATGCCTGGCGTGATCAACGCCGCATACCCGATCGAGAGCCTCTACGCGCCGGTGGCGGCGCTGCGCGAGGACGCGTACGGCACGTTTCACACGCCGGAGCAGCTGCGCCCCGGGCAGACGTACTCCGTGGTCTCTTACCTGCCGAACCTGACGCCTGACGTCTTGCGCCAGGACGCTTCGATGGACCGGCTGCCCGACCACCTGGGCAGATATCTGACCCTCGGTCCTCTGTCGAGCCGCGCAAGGGACCTCGCGGACGAGGCGGCTCGCTCCGCGACCACCTACTACGACAAGGTGATGGCGGTCACGACGTACCTGCAGCGCAGCTACCGCTACAGCCTCGACCTGCCGCCGGTGCCGGCGGGCCGCGACCCGGTGGACTGGTTCCTGTTCGACGTCAAGACGGGCTACTGCGAGCAGTTCGCGACGGCGGAGGTGTTGATGCTGCGTAGCCTGGGGATCCCCGCGAGGCTCGCCACGGGTTACGCCACAGGCGACTACGACCCGGTCCTGAACCAGGCCGTGGTGCGCGAGCACGACGCCCACGCTTGGGTCGAGGCGTGGTTTCCGCACCACGGCTGGGTGCCCGTGGACCCCACGCCCGGCGCCTCGCCGCTCGCGGCCACGAGGTTCCCGAGCCACTGGGCAGGGGGCGGCATTGCAAGGTTGATCCCGCACCTGACCGTCGGCGCGCCAATCGCCGCGCTCGGCTCGCTCGGGTTCCTCGGCGTCGTGCCCATGGGGGTCGCGATCGCGCTGGTGTTTGTGGCCCTGTACGCCTGGCTCCGGCGCAGACGGTGGAGCCTCCGTCGACATGCCCAGCCGGGCGAGCTCGAGCTGCTGCGCCTGTATGAGCGCCTGCAGCGGAGGCTGGGACGCCGCCGCGCTCCGCCGGAGACGCCGCTGGAATACCAGCAGTCGCCATTCGTCGGGAGGTGGCGCAAGGCGCCGGAGGGGCTTCTCGAAGAAGTCACCCATGCCGTCAACGAGGGCGCCTACGCCGGGCGGTGGCCGGAGCCGTCGAAGGTGCGCCGGCTGGCTGAGCGGATATCCTGACCTCGTGGCCCAAGCAGTGACGACGACGGGCGCCGAAAAGGTCCGCTGGAACCTCAGCGACCTGTTTTCCGGGCCTGACGATTCCGCGATAGAGGCATCGCTCGCGCGCGAGCTGGAGCGCGCGAAAGCGTTCGAAACGGAGTACAGGGGCAGGGTCGCGACGCTAGAGCCGAATGCCTTCGCGGCGATGATGCGCGAGCTCGCCGACCATGAGGAGTCGGCCGCGAAGCCCGAGGTCTACGCGTACATGCTGCACAGCCAGAACACGCAGGACCACGCCGCCGGCCGCCTCCTGGCTCGGGTCCGGGAGGCCGGCGCCGAGCGCGGCGCGCACCTGGTCTTCTTCCCGCTGGAGCTGGCGCACATCACGGACGAGCACGCGGCGAGGCTCTACGCCGATCCCGACGCGGCGACCTACCGACACTTCGTCGAGCACGAGCGCCGCTTCCGGCCGCACCAGCTCACCGAACCCGAGGAGCGCGTCCTCACCGACTTCAGCCCGGTCGGCAACGGCGCGTGGGTGCGGCTCTTCGAGGAGCTGTGTGCGCGCATCCTCGTCGAGATCGACGGCGAGGAAGTTCAGCTCGACCAGGCCCTGAACCTCCTGCGAGAGTCGGACCGCAGCGTCCGGCGCAAGGCGAACGCCGCTGTGTCTGAGGCACTTCGCGGCGACATCCGGACCCGGGGCTACATCTTCAACGTGATCCTGCAGGAGAAGTCGATCGACGACCGTCTCAGGCACTTCCCATCCTGGATCAGCTCGCGCAACCTGGCGAACGAAACGTCGGACGAGGCGGTGCAGGCGCTGGTCGACGCCGTGACGAGCCGCTACGACGTGTGCATCCGCTACTACCGGGTCAAGCGCAGGCTGCTCAACGTCGGCGACCTCCACGAGTGGGACCGCTACGCGCCCATCGGGGAGACGGCGCGCAACCTCACCTGGGACGACGCGAAGGAGCTGGTCATCGGCTCCTACAACCGCTTCTCGCCGCGGGTCGGCAAGCTGATCGAGCAGTTCTTCAACGAGCGGTGGATCGACGCGCCGGTCGTGCCGGGCAAGGCCGGCGGCGCCTACTGCATGCCGGTCACGCCGCATCACCACCCGTACGTGCTCATGAACTTCACAGGCAAGCTGCGCGACGCGCTCACGCTCGCGCACGAGCTCGGTCATGGCCTGCACGACCGCCTGGCCTCGAACCAGCACGTCTTCGACTACCACCCGCCACTGACGCTGGCCGAGACTGCGTCGGTCTTCGGCGAGGCTCTGACCTTCGACCGCATCATGGCCGAGGAGAAGGACCCGAAGGTCCGCCTGGCGATGCTGTGCAACCAGTGCGAGGATGCCTTCTCCACCGTTTTCCGCCAGGTCGCCTTCAACCGGTACGAGGACGCGAGCCACAAGGCGCGGAGGACGGAGGGCGAGCTGTCGGTCGAGCAGCTGGGCGACCTGTTCCAGGAAAACCTGCAGGCGATGTTCGGGGATGCCCTGGTCCTTACCGAGGAGCACAAGGTGTGGTGGAGCTACGTCGGGCACTTCCTGCACACACCGGGCTACGTCTACGCGTACGCCTTCGGCAACCTGCTCGCGCTGTCGGTCTATCACCGCTACCTGCAGCAGGGGCCAGACTTCGTGGACGACTACCTGGACTTTCTTGCCGCCGGCGGCTCGACGCGTCCTGACGAGCTGGTCAGGCACCTCGGCATGGACATCACCGACCCCGGTTTCTGGGACGCGGGGCTGAAGATCCTGGACGGGATGGTGACCGAAGTCGAGCGGCTGGCCGGGTCTTCGCCCGGCGCTCGATAAACTTTTAGTCAAGTCCACGCAAATCCCCCGGCAACGGGACCTTGCACGACATGTGCCAAGGAGTGACATGGCCGTCACCGAGACAGTTGCGACCACGGATCTCGAGTTTGCGCGCCAGCTCGGCCAGCAGCTCCGGGTCGACTCCATCAGGTGCAGCACGGCGGCCGGCTCCGGCCATCCGACGTCTTCGATGTCCGCCGCCGACCTCATCGCGGTCCTGATCTCCCGTTACCTGCAGTACGACTGGGGCAAGCCCAAAGACCCGAACAACGACCACCTGATCTTCTCCAAGGGCCACGCGTCGCCCCTTTGCTACGCGATGTTCAAGGCGGTCGGTGCGATCACCGACGCCGAGCTGATGACCTTTCGCAAGTTCGGCTCGCGGCTCCAGGGCCACCCGACCCCGGCCCTCCCGTGGGTCGACGTCGCGACCGGCTCCCTGGGCCAGGGCCTGCCGATCGGCGTCGGCGTGGCCCTGGCCGGGCACAACCTGGACAAGCTGCCGTTCCACGTCTGGGTCCTTTGCGGCGACTCCGAGCTGGCGGAAGGCTCGATCTGGGAGGCGCTCGACAAGGCCGGCCACTACCAGCTCTCCAACCTGACGGCGATCTGGGACATCAACCGCCTGGGCCAGCGCGGGGAGACGGAGTTCGGCTGGAACCTCGACGTCTATCGGCGGCGGGTGGAGTCGTTCGGCTGCTACCCGATAGTGATCGACGGCCACGACCTCGGCGCCATCGACCGCGCGTTCGGCGAGGCACTCTCCAACACAGGCAAGCCCACGGTCATCATCGCCAGGACGGTCAAGGGCAAGGGCTTCTCCGAGATCGAGAACAAGGACGGCTGGCATGGCAAGGCTCTGCCGCCCGACATGGCCGAGCGCGCGATCAAGGAGCTGGGCGGGATCCGCAACCTCAAGGTCAAGACCCAGAAGCCGGAGCGGAGCGCGGCGCCAAAGCGCGCGGCCACGACCGAGCCGGTGCTGCCGACTTACAAGAAAGAGGACAAGGTCGCCACGCGCAAGGCCTACGGCGATGCTCTGCTGGCCCTGGGCGCGATGCCGGATGTCGTCGCCATGGACGGCGAGGTCTCCAACTCCACGCATGCCGACGAGTTCGCGAAGGCGCACCCGGACCGCTTCTTCGAGATGTGGATCTCCGAGCAGCAGCT
>VBJE01000052.1 GCA_005879675.1 Chloroflexota bacterium | reverse complement strand
AGAACACGAGAAGGATGCGCCGGCGTGACAGCTCTATGAGTGTGTAGCGGGCGACGGCGCCGACCCCGTTCACGGGCGCGCATCGGTGATGAACGACGGCATGTGGTCCGGCTGTGGCTGGTTTGCCTCGACGAGCTGGACGAAAACTTCCTCGAGGTTGCTGCCCTCGGGCACGACCTCACCCATCGTGCCTTCTTTCAGGACTCGGCCCTTGGCCATGATCGCCACGGTGTCGCATACCTGCTCGACCTCGCTGAGCAGGTGGCTGTTGAGGAGGATGGCCACGCCGCTCTGCTTGAGGCGTTCGATCAGGGCGCGAACGTCCCGGCGGCCCAGAGGATCAAGGTCGGCCGTGGGCTCGTCGAGGATCAGCAGCTTCGGCCGGCCCAGGATCGCCTGGGCGATGCCGAGACGCTGCTTCATGCCTTTGGAGAACTGCCTGATCTGCCTGCGCTCGCCCTCCAGGCCGGCGAAGGCAAGCGTCTCGGGGATCCGGCGCTTCCGGTCCGCGTCCTCCAGGCCGAGGAGGCTCGCGAAATAGTCGAGCACTTCGGGCGCGCGCAGAAACTTTGGAAAGTCCGGATCCTCGGGCGAGAAACCGAGCTGCGTACGTGCCTGCGGGTCACCGGGTGGCGAGCCGAAGACAGAGATCTGCCCGCCGTCCGGGCGCAGCAGACCGGCGATGATCTTGACAACGCTTGTCTTGCCCGCGCCGTTCGGGCCCAGCAGGCCGAATGCCTGGCCCGCCTCGACCTCGAACGTCACGCCGTCCACGGCCCACGGGTCGCCTCTGCGGTATCGCTTGCGCAGGTCCCGCACGCTGACGACGGCGGTCATGGGTAGCCGCGACTATACGCGCAGTGATCCAGCTCGACCGCCGGCAGCGCGTCACCCTGGTCTGGGCGAGCGTCGCCGTGGTGCTGGCCGGCTACCAGGGCTCGATCCTCGTCCTCGCCCTGCCCGCCATCGCCGCCGACTACCAGGCCAACATCCCCGCCCTCTCCGGGCTCGGTTCGATCCTGGCGCTCGGCACCCTGGGCGCGCTGCCACTCGCCGCCCTCGCCGACCGCTTCGGTCGCCGCCGGCTCCTCGCCGTGGGCGTAGCGGGCTTCTCGCTCGTCAACTTCGGCAGCGCCTTCGCGCCGTCGCTCGCCGACCTCGCCTTCCTGAAGCTGTTCGCCGTCTGCTTCGAGGTGCTCGTCGTGGGGGTGGCCACCGCCCTCGTCGTCGAGGAGGCGCCGCCTGGAGGTCGCGGCCAGGCCGTCAGCGTGCTGGCCCTGCTGTCGGGCCTGGGCACCGGAATCACGGTGATCGCCTACCCGCTCGTGGCTCCGCACTGGCGCTGGCTCTTCTACGCGAGCGCGGTCGGGATCGTGGTGGCTCCATTCATCTGGTGGCTCCTGCCCGAAGGCCGAACGTGGCAGAGCGTGCGGGTCACCGGCTCGGCGTTTCGCCTTCTTCTCGAGCCGCGATGGCGCCGGAGGGTCGTCGTCCTCGCGGCGATGTTCGCGCTGCTGGCGGTGCTCCTCGAGCCGGCCGGCCTCCTCTACACCGTCTACGCCAGCGCGTTCCTGGGCTGGACGCCGGTCGACATCAGCTTCCTCGTCGTCGTCTCGGGCGGTGTCGGCGCGGTCTCTTACCTCGCCGGTGGTTGGCTGACCGACCGCTACGGCCGGCGCGGACCCGCGATCGCGCTCACCATCGCCACCGCGGCGGCGACGAGCATGAGCTTCGCCACGGCGGCGGTCGGCTTCTTCATCGGCAACGTGCTGTGGAGCGCCTTCGCCAGCGCCGCGACCCCCGTCTTCGGCGCCTGGTCGGGGGAGCTCTTTCCGACCCGGGCCCGCGCCACGGCCGAGGCCGCGATCGCGCTCGCGGGCGCCATCGGCAGCATCGCCGGCCTGGGACTGGTCGCCGCGTTGTCGGCCTCCGCGGGACTGGGCGGCGCCATCGAGCTCGGCGGCGCCGCGGCGGTGATCGGCGCCCTGCTGCTGTTCCTCCTGCCGGAGACGAAGCAGCAGCCCCTCCCCGAGTAAGGTTCAGCGCCATAGATATAGATATGGATCGCGCGCGCGCGGTGGTGATCGGGGGCGGCATCACCGGCACGAGCGTCGCCTATCACCTCGCCAAGGCCGGGTGGAACGACCTCGTGCTGCTCGAGAAGGCCGAGCTGACCAGCGGCTCGACGTGTCACGCCGCCGGCCTGGTGACGCAGTTCAACCCCTCGCCGACGATGATGCGGTTCCGGGCCTACAGCATCGAGCTGTACCAGGAGCTCGGGGTCTTCGAGACCGTGGGCAGCCTCCGTTTCGCGTCGAGCAAAGACCAGCTCAAGGAGCTGCAGCGCGGGGTCAGCCGCGCGCGAGGGATCGGCCTCGACGTCGAGCTCGTGTCGGCGGACGAGGCCGCGCGTCTCATGCCCGTCATCGGCCGCGACTCGCTGTACGGCGCCGTGTGGATGCCGGGTGACGGTCATCTCGACCCTCACACCGCCACCCACGCGCTCGCGGCGGCCGCCCGCAAGCTGGGCGCTCGGGTGCTTACGTTTCGGCGCGCGACCGGCATCAGGGTTTCGTCGCACGGGGCCGTGGAGCGCGTCGAGACCGACGCCGGACCGATCGCAACAGAGGTCGTGGTGGTGGCCGGCGGCATCTGGGGCCCGCAGGTCGCGGCCATGGCCGGGGCGTTCGTCGTCTCCACGCCTGTCGACCACCAGCACGCTGCCCTTCTCGCCGTTCCCGGACACGAGATGGCGCACGATATGCCCTGCTTCCGCGACCCGGAAAACCTCGTCTACGGCAAAGCCGAGGCCGGCGGGATGGTGCTCGGCGGCTACGAGCTGAACCCGGTCGCGCGCTGGATCGACGGCGTGCCCTGGAACCACGCCGGCGACTCGCTGCCAGGGGACCAGGCCCGATTCGAGCCGCTCCTCGCGGGCGCCGCGCGCCGCTTTCCCTTCGTCCACGAGGCGGGCATCGTCAAGCTCGTCTGCCACCCCGACGCGATGACTCCCGACTCATTGCCGCTCGTTGGGCCCATGCCCGGAGTGAGCGGTCTGTACATGGCGGCGGGGCTATCGCTCAACGGCTTCGGCGGGGCGGGCGGAATCGGGCGAGCGATCGCGGAGATGGTCACCGGCGGCGAACCTGAGCTCGACCTCCATGCGTACCGGCCCTGGCGCTTCGGGCCGGTGCACCGCGACCCGACCTATGCCGCCGAGCTCGCGCGCGAGACCTACAAGTACTACTACTACCAGCGCTACCCCTTCGACTCCGACGAGTGGGGCCGGCCACGCCGCCTGAGCGCTCTCCACTCCCGGATGCAGGACCTGGGCGCGGTGTTCGGGACAAAGCATGGATGGGAGCGGCCCGACTACTTCCAGCCGGGGCAGCCCTGGCGCCGCGCCGGCGCCGACCAGCGGGCGTTCGGCTTCACGCGGCCCCCGTACTTCGACCGGCTCGCCGAGGAGCACAGGGCGTTCCGCGAGCGGGTCGGGATCATCGACATGAGCTCGTTCGGGAAGGTCGAGATCACCGGGCCGGGCGCGCTCGCGCTGCTCGAGCGCGTGGCGGGCAACCACGTCGACCGTCCGGTCGGGTCGGTCGTCTACACGCAGCTGCTGGAGAAGGACGGCGGCATCGCCGCCGACGTGACCGTCACCCGCCTGGCGCCCAACCATTTCCGGCTGGTCACCGGCGCCGGCTACGTGAACAGCGACCTCGGCTGGCTGCGAATGCAGGTGCGCGATGAGGACGTGGCGCTGCGCGAATCTTCGGAGGAGCTGGCCGTGATCGGGATGTGGGGACCGCACGCGCGAGACGTGATGGAGCGAGCGACGAACGACGACGTGTCCGAAGAAGGCTTTCGCTTCATGCAGGGCCGCGAGCTCCGCGTCGACGGCATTCCGGTTTTCGCGCAACGGGTGACCTACGTCGGCGAGCTGGGATGGGAGGTGTACGTCGAACCGGCTTCTGCCGGCCAGGCCTGGGACCGGTTGATGTCGGCCGGCAAGGATTTCGGGATCACGCCCGGCGGCTATCGCGTCCTCGACTCGCTGCGCATGGAGATGGGCTACCGCTACTACGGCACCGACATGGGCCTGCTGGACAACCCGTACGAGGCAGGGCTTGGGTTTTGTGTCGACCGCGACCGGTGGCGAGGGATCAACCCCGTGGTCACGCGCCGGCTGCGCACGCTGGGCGTCGGCGGCGAGTAGTACCTGCCCATCAACGGCGGGGAGGCTGTCGTTCACGACGGCCGCGTGATCGGCAGGCTGCGCAGCTGCGCCTATGGCTTCGTCGTGCGTAGGAACCTTGCCTACGCCTACCTGCCGGTCGAGCTCAAACCGGGCGCAACCATCCAGGTGGAGGTGTTCGGAAACCTGCTGCCGGCGTTGGTCCTGCCGGACAGGCAGCTCGCCTTCGCCGAGGCCAGACAGCATGCAGGCTGACGAGGCGGCCTCCCACGTCTCGCTTTGGAGCGGCCGGCAGGTCAGGATCTCGGCGCTCTCGGGAGGGCTGACGAACGAGAACTACCTGGTCGAGGTCGAAGGCGCCAGGTACGTGATGCGCCTGCCCGGCCAGTCGACCGAGCTCCTCTCCATCGACCGCGAGAACGAGGTCTACAACACCAAGGCGGCGGCCACGACAGGAATCGGCCCCCAGGTCCTGGAGCACGTGGCCGGCCTCGACGTGATGGTGCTCGAGTTCATCCCGGGCCCGACGATGTCGGCGCAGAGCCTGAAGGCCGCGGAGATGCCTGCCCGCATGGCGCAGTCCTTCCATCGCCTGCACTCCGCGCCGCGCTTCCTGCAGGACTTCAACATGTTCCGGCTCATCGAGAGCTACCTGCGCATCGTCGAGGACCACCAGGTGACGATCCCGAGCGACTATCGCAAGTGGCTGCCGGCGGTGCGCGACATCGAGGGTGCGGTCGGCCTGGCCGCGCTGCCGGCGACGCCTTGCCACAACGACCTCCTCTGCGAGAACTTCATCGACGATGGGACAGCGCTGCGCATCGTCGACTACGAGCTGAGCGGCAACAACGATCCCTGCTTCGACCTGGGCAACACCGCGCAGGAGGCGGAGTTCGGCCAGGAGCTGCGGGCGGCCCTGTGCGAGGCGTACTTCGGCCGGCGGGATCCGCGGCAGCTGGCGCGCATGAACCTGTTCGCGCTCATGTCCGACGTCGGCTGGACGCTGTGGGGCGCGATCCAGGCGAAGATCTCCGCGGTCGACTTCGACTTCGTCGGCTACTACACGGGGCGCTGGGAGCGGGCGCTCCGGGTGCTGGGCTCCCCCGACCTCAGGCGCTGGATGACGGAGGCGGCCAATTTGACGTAGCGCCAAAGTGGTGCTACTTTCCGCGCCGGTATATCGGTCGCATATCGGCCGATCTTGGGGAGTCAAGGGATGGCGGTCGCCGAGCAGGTCGAGGCACGGTCCCAGAGCGAGGTCGCTTACGCGCGCATCCTCGAGCGGATCGTGAGCCTGGAGATGCCCCCAGGCTCGGTCGTCAACGAAGCCAGGCTCCGCGACGAGCTCGGGATCGGGCGCACGCCGATCCGCGAGGCCCTCCAGCGGCTGGCCCGCGAGAACCTCGTCAAGTCGGTCCCCCACCGTGGAACCTTCGTCACCGACGTCAACCTCACCGATCTGGCGCGGATCACGGAGGTACGCGTGGTCCTCGAAGCGCACGCCGCGCGTCTCGCCACGGAGAAGCTGGCTGCCGCCGACCGCGAGTCGATCGAAGAGCTCCTGGAGCTGCTCGCCCGCGGCTACGTGACCGACCAGCGCGACCTGATGCAGCTCGACCAGCGGATCCACCGCACGGTCTACCGAGCCGCGCGCAATCCCTTCCTCGAGTCGACGCTCGAGCGCTACTTCAACCTCAGCCTGCGCCTCTGGTACCTCGTGCTCGACCGCGACGTAGAGCTGGCGGAAACCATGATGCGCCGGCACGTCATCGGGTTCGAGAGCGAGATCCGCAGGTTGTTGGTGGAGGGGTGAGCAGTGCCTAAGATCTTTTTCGCCACCGACCTCCACGGCTCCGAGGTGTGCTGGAAGAAGTTCCTCAACGCCGCCCGCTTCTACGACGCCGACGTGCTGATCTGCGGCGGCGACATGACCGGCAAGGCGATCGTGCCCATCGTCTCCGAGAACGGCCACTTCACCGTGGCGCTCGGCGGCGAGCAGCAGGCTGTGTCCGCCGAGCAGGTCGGTGAGGTCGAGGCCAACATCCGCCGCAAGGGCTACTACCCGCTGCGCATGAGCGTCGAGCGCCTGCACGAGCTGGACGGGGATCCCCGAAAGCGCGCCGAGTGCTTCCAGGAGGTGATGCTCGACGGGGTCGAGCGCTGGATGGGCATGGCCGCGGAGAAGCTGCGCGGCAGCGGCATCCGCTGCTTCGTCTGCCCGGGCAACGACGACGAGATGGAGGTCGACGAGGTCGTGCGGCGCGCGGAGCTGGTGGAGCTCGGCGAAGGCCGGATGGTGGACATCGACGGCTTCGCCATGATCTCGACCGGCTGGTCCAACCCGACGCCGTGGAAGACCCACCGCGAGGACTCCGAGGAGCAGCTCGCCGAGCGCATCGAAAGCATGGCCTCGAAGATCGACGATCCCTCGCGGGCAATCTTCAACCTGCACTGCCCGCCATACAAGTCAGGTCTCGACGAGGCGCCCGCGATCGACGCCGACCTCAAGCTGATGCATGGTGGGCGCGCGCTGCGCCCGGTCGGCTCGACCGCGGTTCGCGCCGCAATCGAGAAGCACCAGCCCCTGCTCTCCCTGCACGGCCACATCCACGAGAGCAAGGGCGCGATCAAGATCGGCAAGACGCTGTCCATCAACCCGGGCAGCGCCTACGAGGAGGGAATGCTCATGGGGGCGATCATCCAGCTCGACCCCAAGAAGGGAATCAAGAGCTACCAGCTGGTGAACGGATGATGAAGAGGTAAGGAGGAAGCACACATGGCGGACACCACACTGGGGACGGCTGCGGCGCGGCCCGGGCTGTTCCTGCGCAACGCGACCGGGCTCGTCAAGGCCTGGTCGACGTTCGATGCCTTTGTCTATTCGTTCTGGTCAGTCAACTTGATCACGCTCGGCCTGTACGGAATGTCCTACGTGTACTGGGTCCCGGACGCACAGCTGCTGGCCGCGATCCTCATCTTCGGCGTGCTGACGACGTTTCTCGTCGTCACCTACGCGATGCTGGTCAGCGTGATGCCCCGCACCGGCGGGGACTACGCGTGGCAGAGCCGCGTGCTCGGCGGGGGGCTCGGCTTCGTGCTCTCCATCACCGGGTGGTGGTTCACGCTCTTCCTCTGGGCGCCGATCTACGCCAACATCCTCAACGTCCAGTTCTTCCTGCCTCTCGCCTACACCCTCGGGTGGACAGGCCTGGCGACCTTCATCACGAGCCAGACCGGCGTCTTCGTGAGCTGCCTGGTCGTGCTCGCGTTCGTGAGCGTCGTGGTGACGCTGGGCATGGAGACATACGCCCGCATCCAGAAGATCTGCTTCTGGATCGGGCTCGTCGGACTGGCGGTCGTCTGCGGCCTTCTGCTTTTCGCCAGCCAGAGCGACTTCCAGAACGCCTTCAACCGCGAAGCCGCGAGCCTGTTCGGGGCCAGCGGCAACGCATACCAGGCGACGATCGACCTCGGCACCAAGGCCGGGTACACGCAGCACGACTTCAGCGCGTTTCAGCTGGGACCGATCTTCCTGGTCCTGCCCTTCCTCGCCTTCTACCTCCTGTGGCCCAACTGGGGCGCCACGCTCTACGGCGAGGTGCGCGGGGCCAAGGACATCCGCCGGCCGTTCTGGAGCATGTTCTGGGGCCTGTGGGTGACCGTTGGCATGGTGGCGCTGGTGCTGATCCTGGTCGTCAAGACGATGGGCTGGCAGTTCTACAACGCCGCCAACGCTGCTTATTACAACTACGCGTTCTACGGTGGTGATGCGCCGCCCGTCACGACCTGGCCTTACCCGGTGATGTTCGCCGGCTGGCTCGTCGACAACCACCTCTTCCAGGCGCTGCTCATCATCGTCATGGGGCTGTGGTTCTTCGGGTGGGCGGGCACGCTGTTCCTCTCCTCGACGCGCGTGATCTTCGCCGCCGCCTTCGACCGGGTTCTTCCGTCGTGGGCAGCGAACATCTCGGCCAAGCGGCGCGTGCCGTATGGATCTCTCGCGCTGATGATCGTCCCCTCCATCGTGGTCAGCGCGATCTGGGCCTACCGGCCCGATTTCCAGAGCGTGTTCCTGGATGCCACCGCTGTGCTCGCCTTGACGTTCCTGGCCACCGTGGTCGCCGCGGTCATCCTGCCCTGGCGGCGCAGGGACCTGTACGAGGCATCACCGATAGCGCGGTACAAGGTCGCGGGGGTGCCGGCGATCACGATCGTCGGCGTGGTCACCGGATTGTTCCTGCTGTTCATGCTCTACCAGTGGTCGTTCAACCCGGACAACCTTTACGGGACGTCGTTCCAGAAGACGACGAATTCGGTGTTGTACTTTGCCGGCACCTATGTGGTGGCGGTCGTCATCTACGTGGCCGCGCGCATCGTGCGCAACCGGCAAGGCATCGACCTGAGCCGCATCCACCACGAGATTCCGGTTGAGTAGCATGTCAACGGCCGCCGGGCTCACGCCCGGCGGCCTCTTGTTCTAAATGGCGATGCTCGAGTACACCCTCCGCACCTACCAGAGCCCGACGCGACTCGTCCAGCGCCTGGGCGCGATCCAGGAGCTCGGCCGCGAGGCGAGCCTGCTCGGCATCCGCCGGCCGCTGCTCGTCACCGACGCGGGCGTCAAGGCGGCGGGTCTCCTCGACACCGCTCTCGAAGCGCTGCGGAGCTCCGACGTCGAGCCGGTCGTCTTCGACAGGGTGCGGGCGAACCCGGGCGTCGAGCTCGTCGACGCCGGCGCGAAGGAGTATCGGGCTCAGGGCTGCGATGGCCTCGTCGCGATCGGCGGCGGCAGCTCGATCGACACCGCCAAAGGCATCGGCGTCGTCGCCGTGCACGACGGCAGCATCGTCGACTACGAGTGGGGCCACAGCCCCATCCGGTCCCGCATCCCGCCGATGATCGCGGTGCCCACCACCGCCGGCACGGGCAGCGAGGTCACCCTGTGGGCGGTCATCACCGACCCGAAGCGCAAGATCAAGTTCAACGTCGGCGGCACTTCTGACATCGCGGCGTGGGTCGCGGTCATCGACCCCGAGCTCACGGTGAAGCTCCCACCACCAGTCACGGCCGGCACCGGCATGGACGCGCTCGCCCACGCCGTGGAGTGCTTCACGATGTCGTACCACCAGCCGTTCACCGACGCCGTCGCGTTGCTCGCGATGGAGTACGTCGCCCGCCACCTGCGGGTCGCGTTCTCGCAGGCCGGCAACCTCGAAGCGCGCTACCACATGAGCGCGGCGGCCATGCTGGCCGGGCTCGCCTATGGCACCGACTCGGCGGGCGCCGCGCACGCCATGAGCCAGACCGCGGGCGGCGTGCACGACGCGCCGCACGGCGCGCTCACGGCGAGACTCCTGGGGCCCGTCATGGAGTACAACCACTCGGGCGAGCCGGAGCGGTTCGCGCGCATGGCCGCCGCCTTCGGCCTTGACACGCGCGGCGTCTCCACGTGGCGCGCGGCGGAGATGGCCGTGGAGTACGTGCACCAGCTGACGGTCGACGTGGACATTCCCAGCATGCAGGAGCTCGGCTTCGGCGAAGACGAGATCCCGATGCTCGCGGACAAGGCCTTCGCCGACCCGCAGACGATAGGCAACCCGCGCGACGCCTTCGAGCTGGGCAAGAACCGGATGAATGGAGCCAAGGGGAAATGACCATCGACGTCGCCAAAACGGTCAAGCAAATGTTCATATCCGGCAGCTGGGTGGAGTCGGAAAGCGGCGAGCATTTCGACGCCGACAGCCCGGTGACCGGCGAGGTCATCGCCGAGGTTCCGAAGGGCACGCGCGCCGACGCGCAGCGCGCGATCGAGGCGGCGCACAAGGCTCGCGCCGCGATGGCGGGGCTGAAAGGCTTCGAGCGCTCGAAGCGCCTGCACAGGATCGCCGAGGCGATCGAGAAGCGCCGCGAGGAGATCGGCCGCCTGCTGACGCTCGACCAGGGCAAGCCGTTCCGGGCCGAGGCTTTGGGCGAGGTCGACGAGTGCATCGAGTACTTCCGCATCGCGGCCGAAGACCTGAAACGGCTCGAGGGGCGCGTGCTCCCGTCGGCCAGCCCGACCAAGCTCGTCTTCGCGCGCCACTACCCGCGCGGCGTGTACGGGATCATCACCCCCTGGAACTGGCCGCTCACGATGGCCGCGGAGCTCATCGCGCCCGCGCTCGCGGCGGGCAACACGCTCGTGTGGACGCCGGCCTCATCGACCAGCGTCATCTCCATCGCGCTGATGGAGTGCATCGCTGAGGCTGACTGGCCCGCCGGCACCGCGAACCTCGTGACCGGGCCCGGAGCCGAGGTCGGCGACGAGGTGGCCGGGCATCCGCTGGTCGACGGCGTCGGGTTCGTGGGCTCGACCGAGACCGGCGCCTCGGTCGCCAAGCGCGCCGCGGGAAAGCACGTGATGCTGGAGCTGGGCGGCAACGGCCCGCAGGTGGTGTTCGCCGACGCCGACCTCGGCAAGGCGGTGGAGGGCGCGATCGTCGGCTGCTACCTCTGCGCCGGCCAGAGCTGCACCGCGGGCGAGCGCATCCTGGTCGAGGAGCCGGTGCGCGACGAGTTCGTCGCCCGGCTCGCGGACGCGGCGCGGGCGCTTCGCCTGGGCGATCCCTTCGCGGACGACACCACGCTCGGACCGCTGAACAACGAGGGTGTGGCGACCAAGATGGACCAGCATGTCGCCGACGCCGTGAAGCGGGGCGCGAAGCTCGTCCTCGGCGGCGAGCGCGCGAAGGGTTTTCCGACCCGCCTCTACTACCACGCGACGATCCTCGACGGCGTGGAGCCCGACATGCGGGTGAGCCGCGAGGAGACGTTCGGCCCGATCGCGCCGATCATCAAGTTCCGCGACGAGAAGCAGGCGCTCGCGCTGGCGAACGACTCGCCCTACGGCCTGCTCGGCGCCGTGTACACCAGGGACCTCTCGCGCGCGCTCCGCTTTGCCGACGCGCTGGAAACAGGGTGGGTGAACGTGAACGAGTCGACCAACTACTGGGAGGCGCACCTGCCTTTCGGCGGCCGGGCCGGCAAGAAGAGCGGCATCGGGCGAGTCGGAGGCCGCTTCGCGCTCGAGCAGATGACCGACCTGAAGACCATCGTCATCGAGATCTCGCCTGAGTGACCAAGCCTCACGAGGACCCCATCGAGGAGTCCGAGCGCATCGCCGAGGCGGCCAGGAAGAAAAGAGTCGGGCTGAAGCTTCTCGGCGGCGCGGGCATCCACGCCCACTCGCCCAGCGCGCGCAAGGCGCCCCTGAAGCGCAAGTACGGCGACCTCGACTACGCCATCTCGAAGCGAGACCGCAAACGAGTCCTCGAGCTGTTCCAGGAGCTTGGCTACGAGGCCAACGACCGCTTCAACCTGATGAACGGCGACCGCCGCCTCTACTTCTACGACGCGCACCACGGGCGCCAGGTCGACGTGTTCATCGACGTCTTCCGGATGTCACACGCGATCGACCTGCGCGGGCGCCTCGAGCACGAGCATCCCGCGGTCAGCCCCTCCGACCTGTTGCTGAGCAAGCTCCAGATCTACGAGGTCAACCGCAAGGACCTGGTGGACATGATCGCTCTGATGCTCGACCACTCCGTGGAGCCCAACGCCCACGAGGACGCGATCGAGGCGGCGTACATCGCGCGCGTCGCGGCCGAGGACTGGGGTTTCTACCGCACGCTGCAGGTGAACACCGAGCGGCTCAGGGAGATGCTCGAAGAGCTCGAGGTCGACCGGCGGCTCGTCAACGCGCGCCTCGACGAGCTCTGGAAGGTGATCGAGGGCGCGCCCAAGCCTTTGAAGTGGCGCCTGCGGGCGCAGCTCGGCGACCGCGTCCGCTGGTATGAGCTGCCGGAGGAGACGCGCTCGCCCTACCAGCCGGAATGATGGCGACGGAAAACGGCCTTCCCAGCCACGCGCGGGCAGTCGTCATCGGATGCGGGATCGTCGGCAACAGCCTCGCCTACCACCTGACGAGGCTGGGCTGGCGCGACATCGTTCTCCTCGACAAGGGCCCGCTGCCGAACCCCGGCGGCTCGACCGGCCATGCGTCGAACTTCATCTACCTCGTCGATCACTCCAAAGAGATGACCGCGCTGACCACGGAGAGCGTGCGTCAGTACAGAGAGATGGGCGTCTTCATCCAGTCCGGAGGCATCGAGGTGGCGCGCACGAAGGAGCGGATGCAGGAGCTCACGCGTCGCATGGCATCGGCCGGCTCCTGGGGCATCGACGGGACCTCGCTGCTGACGCCCGGCGACGTCAAGGAGTTCGTGCCTTATATCGACGAGTCGGTGATCGTCGGCGGCTTCCACACCCAGGGCGTCGGGGTCGTCGACTCGCTGCGCGCGGGCACGCTGATGCGGGAGCGCGGCGTCGCCGCGGGCGCCCTGCACGTTGCCCCCAAGACCGAGGTGGTCGGCATCGACGTCGAGGGCGGACGGGTGCGCCGCGTGCGCACGACCCAGGGCGACATCGAAGCCGAGGTCGTCGTCATCACATGCGGGGTCTGGAGCCCACGTCTCGCGCGTATGGCCGGCACGCGCATCCCGCTGACGCCCGCCGTTCACCAGATGATCGACATCGGGCCCGTGCCGCGATTCCGCGGCGCCAAGTCCGACATCGAGCATCCGATCGTGCGCGACATGGACACCAACATGTACGAGCGCCAGGCTGGCGGCGACCTGGAGATCGGCTCCTACGCGCACCGGCCGATCCTCTACGACCCCGAGGACCTGCCGCCTGTCGAGCAGGCGGCGCTGTCGCCGACCGAGTTCCCGTTCACCCAGGCCGACTTCGACCAGCAGATGCAGCACGCCCTCGAGCTCATGCCAGAGATCGTCGGCGACGAATCGGTCGGGGTGAAGTACGCCATCAACGGCATCCTGTCGCTCACGCCTGACGGGATGCCCGTGCTCGGCGAGTCGCCCGACGTGAGGGGGCTGTGGTCGGCCGCGGCGGTGTGGGTGAAGGAGGGCCCGGGCACGGGCAAGGCGTTGGCCGAGTGGATGGTGCACGGGGAGTCGGAGATCGACCTGCACTCGTCCGACATCGCCCGCTTCCACGAACACCAGAAGACACGCGCGCACGTGCGCGCGAGGGCGGCCGAGGGTTTCAACAAGACCTACGGCATCGTCCACCCGAGCGAGCAGTGGGCCTCCAACCGCAACGTGCGCCTGGCCCCGTTCCACGCCCGCGAGGTCGAGCTCGGAGCATTCTTCTTCGAGGCCGCCGGCTGGGAGCGGCCGCAGTGGTACGAGTCGAACGCCCCGCTGCTCGAAGAGTTCGGCGACCGCGTCACTCGCCGAACGGCCGAGTGGGAGTCGCGCTGGTGGTCGCCGCTGATCAATGCCGAGCACCTCGCGATGCGCGAGCGGGCGGGCTTGTTCGACCTCTCGGCTTTCACCATCTTCGACATCGTCGGGCCGGGCGCCCTGGCGTCGGTGCAGCGCACCTCCCTGCGCCAGATGGACGTGCCCGCCGGCCGCGTCGTCTACACGCCGGTGCTCAGTCCCGAAGGCGGCTTCAGGTCCGACCTCACGATCATGCGGCTTGGAGACGAGCAGTTCCGGGTCGTCACCGGGGGCGCCTCCGGAATGTCGGACAAGAAATGGTTCCGAGACCAGCTCGTCGCCGGCGCTGAGCTCGCCGACCTGACCTCGTCGATGACGACGATCGGCCTGTGGGGCCCGCGAGCACGCGACATCCTCGCCAGCACCACCTCGGAGGACGTCTCCAACGAGCGCTTCAAATTCGCCACCTGCCGCGTCATCGAGATCGGCACCCAGCGCGTCCTGGCG
>VBJE01000051.1 GCA_005879675.1 Chloroflexota bacterium | reverse complement strand
CGGGCTGACCTGGGATGAGATCAAGCGCCGCCATCCGAGCCTGTCGAGCTAGGGACATGCAGTGACGGGGGCGTTGCCCAAGCAGAGCCATGGCTTTCGATCCCAACGCGCGACTCGACCCGAGCCAGGTCAACGACGTGCGCGGGAGGGGTTTGGGCGGACGCACCATCGCCATCGGCGGTGGCGGTGGTCTCGGACTCGTCTTGCTCGTCGTCTACCTGCTCCTCGGTGGGGACCTCGGCGGCAGCTCTGTCGCCCCGGGACTGGACTCGGCCCCCGGCAATACCAACCTGTCGCAGGAGTGCAGCACCGGCGCCGACGCCAATCAGAACGAGGACTGCCGCATCGTCGGCTACGTCAACAGCGTCCAGAAATACTGGAGCGACGAGTTCTCACGGAGCGGGCGTCGCTATCAGCCGGCGCAGACGGTGCTCTACACGGGTCAGGTCGATACCGGCTGTGGGACGGCGACCGCCGAGGTCGGCCCGTTCTACTGCCCGGTCGACAAGCATGTCTATCTCGACCTCGGGTTCTTCGATGACCTGCGCACAAAGCTCGGCGCCAGGGGAGGGTCGCTGGCCGAAGGCTACGTGGTGGCGCACGAGTACGGTCATCACGTCCAGGACCTGGCCGGCAACCTCTCGTCGGGTTCGGGGCAGACAGGTGCCACCGGCCAATCGGTTCGCACCGAGCTGCAGGCCGACTGCTACGCGGGCGTCTGGGCCGGCCACGCCACCTCGACCGGGTTCCTGAAGCCCATCACTCAGGACGACATCAACTCGGCGCTCGACGCCGCCGCGGCGGTTGGAGACGACCGCATCCAGCAGGAGTTCCAGGGGCGCGTCAACCCCGAGTCGTGGACGCACGGGTCATCCGCGCAGCGGCAGAGATGGTTCACGACCGGCTATCAGAAGGGCGACGCGAGCGCCTGCGACACGTTTCACAGCGCGCTCTGAGCCGCGAAAATCTCGGTGAGGCTGCTCTTCGCGAGGTCGTACATGAAGCCGCGAATCCGGTCTCTGTGCGCCAGATGGGTCGAGGTCTTCAGGCGCTCGACGTCTTCGACGATCGCCGCGATCGGGTCGACGAAGCAATCGAGCTTCTCGTGGAACGGGTGGCCGGTGGCGGCTTCGATCCGCGCGGCGATCTCCCACTCGTTCATCCTCCCCATGGCGCACTCGGTGTGATGCAGGACCATCACCTCCCGCGTTCCGAGCACGGCCTGCGAGATGGCCAGGGCGTTGATGGCTTCTTCGGAGGCGCGGCCGCCCGCGTTCCGCACGACGTGGGCGTCGCCTGGCCTGAGCCCGAGCAGCGCGGCCACATCGACGCGAGCGTCCATGCAGGCGAGGACGGCCAGCTTCATGGCGGGTTCGATGGTGCGCGCCGCCATGCCGAGATAGTGCATCCGGGAGTTGAGCACCACCTGGTCGATGGCGTCCACCGCGATCTCGGCTAGCGCTGCACCGTGAGGACGTCGCCCAGGACGAAGCCCTGGCCTGTGATCTCGTAGCGGTGCACGACCGGGCGGTGCTCCTGGGCCCGCGTCTTGAGCACAGTCAGCGCTCGCGCCAGCTCCGCTCCGTCTTGCACGTACTGGAGCAGGATGACGTTGTCGGCGAGGTGGGAGATGCCGTGCTCGGAAACACGTTCCAGCTGGAACAGCTCCGGCACCTCGATGATCATCATCATGCTCCTGCCGGCGCGGCTCAAGCGCTGCATCAGCGAAAAGATCCACTCCCGGAACCGGGTCGGGTCGCCGGCCGCGATCTCGAGGTCGGGCAGGCTGTCGATCACGATCCGTTTCGCGTGGACCCTGTCGGCAAGCTCGAGCAGGTCATAGACCCACTCGTCGATGTCCATGTCGACGACGCCGCGGGCCATGATGTGGACCTGCGGGTCGTCGATCGACCAGCCGAAGCTCTTCACGATCCGCCCGAGCTGGGTCTCGTTCTCGTGGAAGGTGGCGAGGATGCCTGGCTCTCCCGTCCTTGCGCCGTGGTACAGAAAGTGCAGTCCCATCAGGGTCTTGCCTATCCCCGAGGGACCCGCGATCAACGTCGTCGATCCGGACCAGTATCCACCGGCGCCGAGCAGCTCGTCGAGGGCCGTGATCCCGGTCGCGGCGTGCTCGTTGCTGAGCTGATAAGGCGAAACGTTCTGCGCCTCGGCAAGCCTCGGAAAGACGGCGAAGCCCGACTTGGAGATGCGATAGCTGTGCTCGCCTGAGCGGTATGCGCTGCCGCGCAGCTTCATCACCTGGAGGACCCGGACCTCGCGCTCGGCCATCTGCTTGACGTCGAGCGCGACGATGGCGTCCGCGACCGCCGCCTCCGCCTCCTCGATGGCCTGTATGCGGGTGTAGGGCGCGTTCCAGATCGACGTCGCCGCGATCGCGGTCATGCGCCGCAGCAGCCCGTATAGAAACTGGCGGAACACGCCGACATCGCGCGCGATGGCATGAAACGCGCGAAAGCTGTCGATCACAACGATGCCTGGGCGGACACGCCGCAGGAGGCCGTCGACCGTGCTCAGGACCTCGTCCAGGCCGTCTTCGCCGAGCGGCTGGCCGACGTCCTCGTAGACCACGCGTCCGTCGCGAACGGCGGCCGGGTCGAAAAAGCTCAGGCTCTCGCCGTAGCGGAGGATCTTGTCCAGAGGCTCGGAAAGCGTCGACAGATAGAGCGCCGGCCTCTCCGCGGTCGCGTTGCGAAATGCGACCTGCTGGCTGAGGATCGTCTTCCCGCTGCCGGGAACGCCGACGATCAGGTTGATCGCGTTCTTGAGCAGACCGCCGTTCAGGACCTCGTCAAGTCTCGGCGTCCCGGTGGGGATGCGGTCGCTCAACGCTCGAGACGCTGCCCAGGCGGTCTTTCGACGAGCGCGCTCGTGCCCAGGAGGTCATGGACGGTGGACAGCAGCGTCAGCGGCTCGAGAGGCTTGCGGAGGAAGGCCGCCGCGCCGGAAGACATCGCCTCACTCGCGCTGTCGAGAGCCGAGACGGCGATGACCTGCGTGGCCTGGTTCTCCGCGAACTCGTGCAGCAGCCGAAAGCCGGCGCCACCGGACAGCAGCAGGTCGAGGAGCACGATGTTGGGCGCGCGCTCCTCGAAGTGGAGCTTGGCCTGGACCGCGTCGAGCGCGATCACCACGTCCCAGCCCTCGGTGCGGAGGAAGTACTCGGCGAGGTCGGCCGCGTAGCTGTCTCGCTCGGCGATCATGATCAGCGGCCGGTCGCCGGTTGATGCCCTGGTCGCCTCGGCGGGGAGATGCCCCGCGCGCACATCCTCGGCCAGCAGCCGGTGCGCGTCGGCGGCGCTGACCCCGGATTCGATCTGGGACTTGATGAAACGGAGCTTTTCGACCTGCTCCCGGGTGTACAGGCGCTGGGCCCCCTCGCTCCGGGTGGGTGTGATGAGCGCGTAGCGCTCCTCCCACGCCCGAAGGGTGGAGGCAGGCACCTCCAGCATCCTCGCCACGGCGCCGATCGAGTAGATCGGCCGATCCTGCTTGTCAGCCACGTCCTTACTCTCCGCCAGTGTAAGGCAGACCAACCTCTCACTGTAGCTACTGCATACATCTTGCGCAATTTGCCCCGCAGTGCTAGGGTTGACGTACAACAACTGCAGAGTAATTGCATAAGGCCTCGTGGTGAGGAGAAAGGGGGACGGTTGACGGTGGGGACGGACGTCCGAGGCGATGTACCGGGGGCATCTCGTGAAGGCGTGGGAGTGGGCGGTCGGAACGCTGCACGCCCCTCCTGCGCCCACGCCGGCGGGGTGAGGTCGACCTGGAGATGACGAAGTCGGCCGAGGGAGGACGACGCAACGGCAACATGCGGTCGGTCCTGCTGGTCGACGACGATCCCGACATCGCCCGGATGTACCAGGCCGGCCTCGAGGCGTTCGGGTTTCGCGTCCGCGTGGCGGGCGACGGTCCGGGGCTCTTTCGCGCCGTCGAGGCGGAGCTGCCCGACATCCTGGTCCTCGACTGGAACCTGCCGGGGATGCGCGGCGACGAGGTGCTCCAGCGGGTGCGGCTCGACGAGCGGACGCGGGCGCTTCCCGTGTTCATGCTCAGCAACTACCCGGGGGAGAAGGACGGGGCCATCGACCGCGTCTTCCTGGCCGGCGCGCTGGCCTGGCTGCAAAAGGCCTCGACCCCTCCGGCAGTCCTGGCGGAGAAGCTGACCGAGGCCCTGGCCACACCGCCTATCCGCTAGCGCCGGCGCCGCTTACGAGAAGCGGCGGACGAACATGAACATCGCCGGCACCCACTGGTCGTCGGCGTCCGGGCGCCGCCGATGCCGGAGCCGGCGGCGCAGGAAGCCCCAGACGGCAAGCTTGCCCGCTCGCGTCGGGTTCGCCTCGTCGTCGAGCGCCAGCTCCCGCGACAGCCCGTCGTCACCCTCCAGGGGCGCGAAGATCGAGTACATGCTCCTGCGCTCGAGGCTGCGCAGGTCTCTCTCCTCCAGTGGTCGCATCACGTTTGATTGTGCCATTCCGACCGCGTGGTGACACCCTGGGCCCAACTCCGTCCGTAGTAACTGGTAGTGGGGTGGCGCGAAGGTGAGGGGCGGTGAGGCGGAGCAAGCCCTCATCGCCCGCGCCAAGGCGGGCGATCGATCCGCCTACGAGCGCCTTCTCGAACCGGCCGTCCGCTCCGCGACGAGGCTCGCGTTTGCGATGCTTCACGATCGGTCTGAGGCCGAGGACGCGTTCCAGGAGTCGGCCCTCAAGGCGTGGCGGCGCATCGCCAACCTGGGCGTGGACAGGCCGTTTCAGCCCTGGTTCATCGGCATCGTCGCCAACCAGTGCCGAGAGACGCGCCGGGGCAGGTGGTGGCGATTGATCCGCGTGCCTGACGTTGCCGCGCCGGAGCCGGTCGACGTGACAGAGGCGTGGCTCGACGGCGAGGAGCTGCGGCGCGCCGTCGGGCACCTTCCGCACGACCAGCGCGTGGCCGTGCTCCTCCACTTTCACCTCGACATGCCGCTGAGCGACGTGGCGCTCGCGCTCGGCCTCTCGGTGCCGGGAGTCAAGACCCGGATCAATCGCGCGCTCAAGCGCCTGCGCCCGGCGATGGACGTCGCGGGGGTGAAGGTGGATGGCTGAAGAGACCCTGCGCCGCAACCTCGATGGCGCCTTCGACCCGGGGCCTGATTTTCCGGACCCGCGGCTGCTTTCGCGTGCCATGGCCGCCCTCGATGCCGCCGAGCGCGCGCATCCGCGCCGGCCATCGCGAGGACAGCGCCGGCCATGGTCCATGGGCGAGCTGATCTTCTTGAACCCCTCCGGCCCCGGCGGGCGCGTCTTCGCGGCCGTGCTCATCGTGCTGGTCCTGCTCGCCGCCGTGGGCACATTCGTCTTCATCCAGCATTTCGTCCTCTCCCCCACGCCGGCGCGGTGGAGCAGCTGCGGCGGAAGCTTCGAGTGCGCCTCTGTCAGAGTGCCACTCGACTATTCGCACCCAGGCGCGGGCTCGATCGAGATCGCGACCGTCCGCAAGGCGGCGACCGATCCGTCGCACCGAATCGGCTCGCTGGTCCTCTACCCGGGCGGGCCGGGCCCATCCGGCATCGACTTTCTGCGTCAGAACTCCGTCGAATTCGAGAGCCTGAACAAAAGATTCGACCTTGTCGGTTTCGACCAGCGCGGGGTCGGGCGCAGCGCACCGGTGCGATGCCTGACCAACGCCCAGATCGACGCGCTGCTGCAAACCGACACGGTGCTCGACGACCCGCAAGAGAAGCAGGTCTACATCGAGGCCACCACGAGCATGGCCCAGGCATGCGAGCAGGCGAGCGCCGGGCTTCTTCCCTTCGTCGATGCGACCAGCGCGGCGCGCGACATGGACGCCATCCGCGCCGCGCTCGGTGAGGGCAAGCTGACCTACC
>VBJE01000050.1 GCA_005879675.1 Chloroflexota bacterium | reverse complement strand
CGGGATGAAACGGCCGAGCCCGCGCTGGACCTCGCGGTAGGTCTCGAGCACGGCGATCCCGACCAGGTTCACCGCAAGCCCGCCCATCATCCAGCCGTTGAGCCGGCCGGCGAGCGAGATGGGAACCGCCGCCGCCAGGCTCACCACGACAAGACCTCCGACGACGGCCAGCCAGTTGCTGAGGTACGACTCCTGCTCTTGGACATCGCCGGCGTGGCGGGCCAGGAAGCGAGACAGGCCGACCGGCGAGCTCGACAGGAGCACAGAGGCGATGGTCGCGACGGCGAGCACGTAGCTCATCTGCCCGAAATCGGCCGGCGAAAGGACGCGGGCCGCCACCACGGAAAACAGGAAGCCGAGCAGTCGGGCGACCGAAAAGCCCGCGAAGATCAGAGAGGAAGACTGGAGGAGCTCGAGCGCCATGGCCAACCGCCCTGCGCGCCGCTGCGTCCTAGGCTCCACCGGTCGGTGCCTCGCGCAACCTCGCCAGGAGCGGCTCCGACCACCTCGCCTCGACCTCGTCGCCCGCGACCGGAGCCTCGGGGCGCACGGCCACCAGCAGACCGACCAGCATCCAGAACAGCTGCGTCAGGGCGCCGAAGGTCAGGTACTCGGACGTGAATCCGGTGATGGCCAGCGCCAGCACCGCGCCGAGGCAGGCGGCGCCGAGCGTCCGCGCCGAGGGGTCGGGACTCGCCCTCGCCCGCCACCCTGCCCGACCCAGCGCGGCGAAGAGAACGAGGAGCATCAGCAGCGCGAAAACGCCGCCTCTCAGCACCTCGTACAGGTATTCGTTGTCGATGAACATGCTGAGCCGCTCGGGCACCGAGCTTGGAGCCGGGTAATCGCCGGCCGCGGCCGAGGCGGCGCTCCCGACCCACAGATTGTCCAGGGCGGCCGGGATGAAGAACTCCTGCCAGTTGCGGAAGCGCGTGTCGAGGCTCTGCGGCAGCGCGAGCTCTCCGCTCGAGGTGAAGATCTGCTGCTGATTGATGCGGTCGCTCGCGAACGGCAAGAACGCGATCAGGCCCACCGCCGCGAGCCCGGCAGCCACGACGAGCTGCCTCCAGGGGATGCGGCTGGCGCAGAGAACGATGGCGCCCGCGACGATCGGCAGCGCGACGAGCGGGGCCCAGGTCTGGCTGACGAGCAGACCGCAAGCGTTGGCCACGATGACCAGTCCCAGCCACGGAGCCCGAAAGGCGGGATGCCGGCCGACCAGCAGCGCGGCCGCCAGGCTGCCGCTCAAAAATCCGAATCCGGCCACGGCGCCGTAGTGCGTCACCAGCGATGAGGGCCGGTAGACCGGATCCCAGGTGGGGGTTGGCGATTCCTCGTAGTAGGTCGAGACCACGGCGTGGAAGCTCGGGCTGAAAGCCTCCAGCACCGCCACCGCCGCGACCACCCGGCTCGCAGCGGGAGAAGAGCACGTAGACGGCCAGGTACTGGATCGGCGCCAGCACCGTCATCCACGTGTCGGTGTCGACGTGTCCGGGGCGGAGCAGGATCGTCAGCAGCGGGATCAGCACCTCGACCAGGACGAAAATCAGGACGACGAGGTCGAGGCCGACGAAGGCGAGTCGGCGGCGCCGGACCGCGATGTTGTAGAGCAGGCCGGTCAGGACGACCATCGCGAGCGCCTCGCTCGGGCGAAGGACGGGGACCAAGGTGCCGCGGCCGATTCCTCCCGTCAGCGGCACCAGCAGGGCGAGCGCCGCGCACCCGGCGGCCGGCCGCCATGCGCTCAGAGCGAACAGTGGCAACCCCACCGCCGCCGCCAGCGCGATCTCGAGCAGCGATCGGCCCACGGTCAGGGCCTCGCGCCAGGAGCGGGCTCGCTACGCGGCAGCGCCAACCGCGGTCAGGCCCAATGCGGCGAGATAGCTGTCGAAGACGTTCTCGGGGCGGGCGATCTCGAGTGCTCGGGCTGCCTGCTGCCGGGCGTCGTCGGGGTGCCGGAGCAAGCGATCCACCTGTTCGGCGAGCGCGTGGTGATCACCCGGAGGGAAGTACGCCACGGAGTCGGGCGGAAAGTGTTCGAGGATCGTGGGCAGCCGTGCGCTGATCGCGGGGGTGCCGGTCATCACGTAATCGAAGAGCTTGCCGGGGAGCAGGAGCTCTCCGTAGCCGTCGGCGATCACGGGAACGAGGCCCAGCGTCGCTGCGCGAACCTCGGCCATCGCCTCCGACCACGGCACGAACCCGCGGAAGACGACTCGGTCGACGAGTCCCAGGTCAGCGACCAATTGCTCCAGCGCCTGCCTGTGCTCACCATCGCCCAGGACCCGCAGGCTGATCTGTGGCCAGATGGGCGCCAGGACGGCCATCGCCCGGATCGCCACCTGCACGCCGTAGCGCTCGGTCAGTGACCCGTGAGTGATCAAGACCGGGGCCGCCCGGCGCTCGACGTGGTTCGTGCCGGCTGGGTGAGCGACCAGGTTGGTCACGACCGAGATGCGTTCGGGCGGAAGCCCGCGACCCGCGAGGATCCTCGCGCAGGCCAGGCTCGGGACGATGACATGGTCGGCGAACCGGCTGGCGCGGCGTTCCAACCAGGCGGACATGACGTTCAGGAGATGACCTTCGCGCAGCCGGAGTCGCGACGACAGCATCTCCGGCGTCAGCTCGTGGAAGAACATGACCACCCGCGCCCCGCGCAGCCGGACCGGCAGGGCGGCGAAGACCAGGAAGTCCGGCAGGTTGTCGACCTGGACCACGGAGTACCGCCGGCGCAGGGAGAGCGCGAGGACGACGGGAAGCGCCGCCACGAAGAAGAACAAGTACTCGAACACGTAGCGGGCCACCGGCTTGCGGCGGTGGTCCAGCGGGATCTGGTGCAGGCGAAGCGATGGATGTTCCGCCGGCCAGCTCGGCACGTTGCGGCTGGCCATGCAGACCAGGTCGACCTCGGCGCCCTGGGCGAGGAGCTGCTCCACATTGCGCCGGACGATCGGTTGGTTGGGATAGGTGTGCTCAGTGATGTACAGCACCGATTGCCGTGCGGCCGGCCGAAGCTGGGCAGCACCATGCATGACCTCCTGCACGGTCCTGATCGCCTGCCGTCGCTGCTCGTCCATTCGCGTGCGGAGATTGCCGCTTCGCGCCGTGAGCTCGTCGCGGGCGATGAGCGCGCGCTCGAGCGTTCGCGACATGGGCTCGGGGTCCGCGGCGCAGAGGAACGCCGCGGCCCCGAAGTTCGAGCGATTGCCTGGTGTGTCGAGGAGCACGAGCGGCCGGGCGAGCCCGATGGCTTCGCATGACGCCCGGTTCAACCGGTAAGCCACACCGTCGTCGCTGAAGACCGCCACCACGTCGGCGGCCAGCATCTCGCCCAGGAAGCGGGCGTAGGGCAGGTACCCGGTGAAGACGACGTTGGGCGGCGCGCCTGCGCGAATGGCCCCCGACAATCGACGTGTGTCGCCCGCGAGGCGTACCTCGACGTCCGACATCCGGGACGCCGCGCTGAGCACGGCGGCCACCGGTTCGCTCTCGTCGAAGCTCCCGGCCACGAAAACCCGAGGCCTCGGCGACGGCGGCACGGTTTCGGCCTCGCTCGCATCCGGCAGATCGTCCGGCACGTGGATGGCGCGGGCCGTGCAGGCGCGGGCGATCTCCGTCTCCTCCGCCGTGTTGTGGAGCACGGCGGCCGCGTGCCGGAAGAGGAGCCGATGCACGGGCAGCGTCCAGCCCCACTTGCGGCCCGTGTAAGCGCCGGTGTGGCAGTCGAGCATCCAGGTCCGACGATGGGCCGTCGCCCACAGTGCGGCCACCAACACCGCAGGCAGCGGCGGGCTGACGACGATGACGGCGCTCGGATTGAGCCGGCTCAGCAGCCGCCACGTACGCAACGCCTGCCATGCGTAACGCACAGGACCGAGCAGCCCGCCCTTTGCCAGGCGCCGGCTGTGGACGAAGCACGCGCGTCCTCCCAGGGCTGCCGCCAGTCCTGCTGTGCGTGGCTGAAAGGCGGCCCAGCTCAGCACCACCGGTGGCGGGTCGCTCACTTCGAGGCGCCCTTGCCGTTGGCATCGCGCCTTCGCCGCGGGGGCAGGAGGATCCCGACGGCGACCTCGGACCCGGCCTGCCGGAGCATCTCCGCCGTGCGACGCGCCTCGCCGAAGCGCGTGCGGCCCGCCGTCGCCACAAGGATCGCGAGGTCTGTGGAACCGGCCAGGTTGAGAGCGCGCGAGCTTACGTCCGGCGAAGGCGCTGCGATGACTTTCAGCTCATCGGCTTCTGTGGCTCGGGGAGCTTCGTCGCCCGGCCCTTCCACGAACGCCTGCTGGCCTCCCTCGGTTGCGGCCGCGGCCAGGCCCCGAGCCGCGACTTCCGCGTGGTCGCGGGGCGAGGACGCGGCGACGAGCACGCGTCGCAGCCGTGGCTGAGCCGCCAGCAGGCCGGCGTGGGCCAGGGAGTAGGGCTGCACCCTGTTCGCGGCATGGCGGCGGGTCGCGCGCGGCACCATCACGACCAAAGGGGTGCCGGCGGCACGAGCCAGGTCCTCCGGCTCGCGCACGCGCTCGTCGAAGTACTCGAGCATGAGGACGGCCACCAGCGCCAGGGCCAGGCCCGCCACCAGCCCGACGAGGAGATAGCGGACCGGGTCGGGGTCGGCGGGCTTGGCCGGCGGCTGCGCAGTCTCGACCACCGAGAGGCTGCCCGCCAGCCGGTACTCCTCGAGGGCGATGTCCTGGCGGCGCGCGTAGGTGGCCGAATACTCGCTTTCCAGTGCGGTCAGGGCCGGCGAGGACCCGCCCGCCGGTAGAGCGCTCTTTTCGTCCTTGATCGCCTTGCTGAGGCGATCCAGCTCCGAGTCGAGGTACGTCTTCGTGGGCGCCAGCAGCTCCGCGACCTGCCGCTGGTCCTGGGCCACCAGCGCGTTAGCGATCGCATTCGCCAGGGCCGCGGCGGCAGCCGGGGAGCTGGATGAGACCGTGATCGAGATCAAGCTGGTGCCCCGGACCGTGTCCGCCCGGACCTTGCCGGCGAGCGAGGCAGGGTCACAGCCGACGCCAGGCGGAAGACTCGACGCGTCGGGGCTGCTGCATGCGGCTTGCAGCACCTCGCGACTGGTCGCCATCTCGAGGTAGTGATGGCTCATCAGCTCGGCGGCCTGAAGCGCGAGGTCGAAACCCTGCGAGGAGTTATGTCGCTCGTCCACGAACAGAAGCGCGCTGGCCTCGTACGTGCGTGGTTTGACCACGACGAGGGCGAACGCGCCAACAAGGCAGATCACCAGTAGCATCACCGCGATCAGCCATCGGTGGCGAAGTGCGTTGCCCAGGGTCTTGACCGAGTGCGGACGCGCATGGCCAGGCGGCGACGGCGCGAAAGGCCGGTGATGGCCGTTCCGATCCGGCACCGGAAATCTGCCTGCCGGCTGGTTGGAGTGAATTTCCGTCAAGTCTTATGAATTTCCCGCGTCGCCACGACAGGGCGCGACAGCACGCCCGTCAACTCAGGCTAGGAACGTTGACCCAGGTGGTAAATGGGCGAAAGACACCCTGCCTGGGACTGGCCGCCTTGCTGGCCGGCGCACGGAGGCCAGGCGGGGTGGAGCTTTAGCCGGCCGACTCCACCTTCTGCTTGAGCCCGTTCAGGACCGAGTTGAAGGTCTTGAGGATCATGCCTCCCATCAACGGCCCGACCACCGGCGCCAGCAGTCCGCGCGGCTCGAATCCCTGCGTGATCGTGGTCCCGCTGCCGCTGGGGGCGACCGTGGCCCGGATCGCCATCTTGGTCCCCGGCATCGCCGTGCTCTCCAGCTCGAACGAGCGCCCCTCCTGGTAATGCGTCACCACCACGTCGTGCTTGCCGCCCGACCGCGTGTTGATCATCCCCGTGGCGCCGAGCTTAAGGGGGCCGTCGAGCCGCGACTCCTTCATGTCGGGGTTCCACTCGGGCCAGCGGTTGACGTCCGACCAGACGCGCCACACCCTGTCCGCGGGCGCCTTCGTCTCCAGCGATGCCTCTCGAAACGCCATCTCTTCCTCCTATTGGTGGGCGAAGTGGTCCTGGACCCACTCCAGGACTTCCGCCGGATGGGTATCCGGTGGAAAGACGGGATAGAAGACCTTCGCGATCCGGCCGGAGTCGGCGACCAGCGTGAGTCGCTTGTAGAGGCGGAGATCCCCCGCGGTGAAGGTCGGCAGGCCGAGCTCGGTCGACAGCCTCAGGTCGGGATCGCTGAGCAGGGGAAAGTTGATCTCCTTGCGCCCGGCGAACGCCCTTTGCGCGTCTGTCGTCTGCGCCGACAGCCCCATCACCGTGACGCCGAGGGCCTCGAACGAGCCCATGCGGTCGCGAAAGGCGCAGCTCTCGGCGGTGCAGCCAAAAGCGCCAGGGATCTCCTTCCAGCCGGGCGCGGGAAGGTCCGCCGTCCCGGTCGCGCTCGGATACACATAAAGGACGAGCCTTGGCGCGGCCTCCGCGAGGTTGACGGTTCCGCCTGACGTCGACGCCAGCTCGAGCGCCGGGAGCCCGCGACCTTCCAGCCCGCGCGCCGCCCCGTCGTCCTGCGGCGCGGGGTAGGCGAGGAACTCCGAAGACGTGGCGGTCATCCGAGCAGCGCCTTCAGCTGCGCCGGGCTGATGTTGCCGCCGCTGCAGATCAGCGCGATGCTGCGCCCCTGAAGCTTCCCGCGCAGCTTGAGCGCGGCGGCCAGCGCCGCGGCGCCCGCCGCCTCGACGAGGGTGCGGGTCTTCTCGATCATCACCGCCGTCGCGGCGTCGATCTCGTCGTCCGAGACGAGGACGAAGTCGTCGAGCAGCCGGCGCATGATCCTCTGCGGCAGCTCGAACGGCGCCGCGGTGGACAGGCCCTCGGCCCGCGTCCGGTTCGGCGCCTCGCGCAGCTCCCTGTCCTTCCAGCTGAGGTACGCCGACGGCGCCTGCTCGGACTGGACGCCGATGACCTGGATATCAGGATTGATCGCCTTGGCCGCGATGCAGGCCCCGGCCGCGCCCGAGCCGCCTCCGATGGGGACGATGACGGTATCGATGCGAGGCTGCTCCTGCAGCGTCTCGAGCGTGTGCGTGCCCACGCCGGCGATCAGGAGCGGCTCGTCGCCGGAGTGGATGTAGCGGTAGCCGTGCTCCAGCGCAAGGCGCTCGGCATTCCGGCGCGAGTCGTCGTAGCGCTCGCCCTCGAGGATCACCTCCGCGCCGAGGTCCTGCATCGACTCGACCTTGACCGGGTTGGCGGTCGCGGGCGCGCAGATGATCGCGCTGACGCCGAACAGCCGGGCCGCGTACGCGACCGACTGGCCGTGGTTGCCCGTCGAGGCGGCGATGACCCCGCGGCTGCGCTCGTCCTCGCCCAGCCGGCTCACCAGGTTGACGCCGCCTCGCACCTTGAACGCTCCCGTGGGGTTGTGGTTCTCGTGCTTGACGTGCACCTCCGCGCCGGTGAGACGGTCGAGCGCCGGGTAGCGTC
>VBJE01000049.1 GCA_005879675.1 Chloroflexota bacterium | reverse complement strand
TCCTTGTTGGCGTTCGGGACGAACACCACGGCGCGGTCGTCCTTGCCCGGCTTGACCTCGTAGGGCACGATCTTTCGCTCCGAGTCGACCTCGGCGAACTTGCGGCCCATGAACCGCTTGATCGAGTAGACGGTGTTCTCAGGGTTGACGGCCGCCTGACGGCGTGCCAGCGTGCCCACCAGCCTCTCACCGGACTTGGTGAAGGCGACCACGGAGGGCGTGGTGCGCGAACCTTCGGAGTTGGGGATCACGACGGGCTCGCCGGCTTCCATGACGGCGATGACCGAGTTGGTCGTCCCCAGGTCGATCCCTACGGTTTTGGGCATATGTCAGGTGTCCTCCAGGTGGGTTGGATTGGATTCAAAGGTGAATACGTTCTTCTTCTTCCCCGCATCCGCCGAGGCAAAACCAAGCAACGGCTTACGCTTGGGTCGATGGCCATCTACGAGCTCGACCCAGTGGACGCGATCTCCGTGGCGGCCGTCGGCGATCCTGGCCAGCGCAGGTTTTTCCTCCTCGCGAAGGGTTCAGGGCGCACCCTGACTTTGGGCTGCGAGAAGACCCAGATCCAGGCCCTCATCGTCCGCCTCCACCAGATGCTCGAGGCGCAGAAGATCGAGACCCCGGAGGAGGCGCCCGCCGCCACCGACGCCCCGGCACCGGGCGATCCGGAGTGGCACATCGGCGAGATGGGCCTCGGCTACCACGAAGCTCGCCACATGTTCGTGCTCGTGGCCAGCGAAGGCGCGGCCGGGGAGCAGCCCGAGCCCGCCCCCGAAGACTTGCCGAGCGTCCGCTTCTGGCTGAGCCACGACCAGGTGGCCACGTTCTCCAAGCAGGCGGAGTCCGTGCTTTCGGCGGGACGCCCGCTGTGCCCTCGCTGCGGCCTTCCCATGGATCCCTCAGGCCATCCGTGTCCAGTCATGAACGGTGCCCGTCCCATCTTCTGAAGAGAGCGAGCGCGAGCTCCGGGATCTCCCCGACATCAAGATCCTCGGCGTGCTGCACGGCGCCTCCAACTACACCTGGGCTGCGCGCGGTCTACAAGCCCGCGCGCGGAGAGTCCCCGCTGTGGGACTTCGAGGCGGGCACCCTCTACCAGCGCGAGGTGGCCGCCTACGAGCTGAGCAAGGTCCTCGGCTGGCCGCGGATCCCCCCGACGGTGGTGCGGCGGAAGGCGCCGCACGGGGTCGGCGCGATGCAGCTCTTCATCGAGGCCGACGGCCGCCATTTCCTGGGTGAGAACGGGCGCCGGACCCAAACCTGGATGAGGGTCGCACTCTTCGACGTGGTCACCAACAACGCCGACCGCAAGTCGGGCCACTGCCTCTTCGACGCGCACAACCACGTGTGGGTCATCGACCACGGCCTCACGTTCCACGTCGACCACAAGCTGCGGACTGTGATCTGGGACTTCGCCGGCAGACCGCTGCCCCACGATCTGTGCGGCGACGTCGAGCGCGCGCTGGCCGAGGTCGAGCGCGGGACGCTCGGCAGGACTTTGGAAGACCTGCTCAGCCCCGATGAGGTCAAGGTCCTCAAACGCCGGCTGCGAGGAGTCCTGGACTCACGCTGGCGCTTCCCCGAGCCAGGCTCGGCGTGGTCGATCCCGTGGCCACCGGTGTAACGAAACCGACTCTGCTATCGTTCCCGCGCTTCATGCGTACCCCGGGGATCCTTCGTCTTGCTCCAGCCGTCCTGGTCGTCGCCGCCGCCGCCGCCGCCTTTCTCGTCGCCCACGCCCCCATCGCCAGAGCGGCCTGCGTGCCGGCGAGCTCGGCACCTTGCCCCACTCCGACGCCGGTCAACGCGTTCCTTTCTCTTGATGTCACCGCCGGCGGGCCGAGCACGGTCATCAACGTCAGCGGCGGCCAGTTCCTCCCCAACGAGTCGCTGACGCTCTACTGGGATCAGCCGAACAAGGTCGCGGGCTCGGCGACAGCTGACGCCAACGGTAGCTTCAACACCCGCATCAAGCCTTTCAGCGGCGATGCGCCCGGCGTGCACAGGGTGTGCGCCAGCGTGCCGCCCAACCCGTGCGCGAACTTTGCCCTCGACTCGGCGACGGCCTCGCCATCCCCGACGGCCTCGCCCAGCGACTCACCTCTGCCAACCACGTCGCCCGAGCAAACGCCGAGCCTCGCCGCCACGCCGGCCCGGATCACATCGACGCTCAGCGGCTTCGACGTCATCTCTCGCCCGCCGTTCGTCTTCCTGCCCATCTTCGGCATCGGCGCCATCCTCCTGTCGCTCGCCTACTGGGCGTTCAGCGTCGTCCGCCGGCCGCGCCGGCCATCGCTGCTCCCGTCGGCGGCGGTTGTGCACCGGGCGACGCGCCCTGACTACACCGCAGGGTTCGGAGCAGCCCCAGCGTCGCCGGCCCCCGCCCCGCAGCAGTCCGCGTGGAACGAGCCGATGCGCATGGCGCCGCCAGAGGACGCCGCGCCTTCCGCTCCGCCTGCTCCACCGCCCTCCACTCCGTCGCCCATGGCTGAAGAGCCGGTTGCGGAATGGGGCCCACCGGTCGAGTGGGGCACTGGGAACGCAGGCTGGGGTTTCGAGGAACCGCCCGCGACGGACGAAACGCCGGAGGTCCCGCAGCCAGGCGACTAATTCCCACGCGACACCGCCGAACTTAGTATTCGGCGCGTGGGGGCACTCCTCGAGGTCAAAGACCTGAGCGTCCGCTTCGGAGGAGTCGTCGCCCTCGACCGAGTGTCATTCGACGTCGAGGCCGGGCAGGTCGTCGCGCTCATCGGGCCGAACGGCGCGGGAAAGACAACGCTCTTCAACGTCATCACCCGCGTGTACCGCGCGAGCCACGGCACGGTACTCATCGACGGAAACCCCGTGCAGTCCATCCGCGCGCACAACGTCATCCGGCACGGGCTCGCGCGCACGTTCCAAAACGTCGCCCTGTTCCGGTCCATGACCGTGCTCGACAACGTGCTCGTCGGCGACCACGTGCAGACGCGGAGTGGATGGGTGCAGGCTTCCATCCCGCTGCCCGCCGCGGTGACGGCCGAGTCCGCGGCGCGCAAGCGAGCCCTGGAGATGATCGACTTCGTCGGGCTTTCCACCCACGCCGAGCGGCCGGTGGCGGCGCTTCCCTTCGGCATCCAGAAGCGGGTCGAGCTGGCGCGGGCCCTGGTCTCACGACCGCGGTTGCTGCTCCTCGACGAACCCGCCGGCGGCATCAGCCACGAGGAGGTGGACGCGATGGCGAAGCTGCTGCGCCGCGTCCACACCGACCTCGGGGTGACGATGCTGCTGGTGGAGCACCACATGGCCTTCGTGATGGGGATCTCGGACCGCGTAGTGGTCCTCGACTTCGGCAAGAAGATCGCCGAGGGCAGCCCGGCGGAGGTGCAGCGCAACCCGGCCGTGATCGAGGCCTATCTAGGCGCGGCATGACAGCGTTGCTAGAGCTCGAGAACGTGCGGGCCGGCTACGGATCGACGTCGGTGCTGCACGGAGTTTCGCTGTCCGTGCTGGAGGGTCAGGTGGTCTCCCTGCTGGGCGCGAACGGGGCGGGCAAGACGACCACGCTGCGCGCGATCACAGGCGGAGTGCGCTGGACGGGCGACATTCGTTTCGCCGGTCGCTCTCTTCGCCGGACGGGCACCGAAGACGTCGTCCGGCGGGGGATCGCCCACGTGCCCGAAGGCCGAGGCATCTGCACTGAGCTCACCGTCGACGAGAACCTGAAGCTCGGCTCGCATCTGCGCCGGGACAAGGCCGAGGTGGCGAAGGACTACGACCGAGTCTTCGAGTATTTTCCCGTGCTCAAGGAGCGGCGGCGCCTGTCCGCGAGCACCCTCTCGGGCGGTGAGCAGCAGATGCTCGCTCTCGCCCGCGCGCTGTTGATGCGCCCGCGCCTCATGCTGCTCGACGAGCCGTCGCTCGGGCTTGCGCCCATAGTCGTGCGCTCCATCTTCGAGATCATCCGCAGCATCAACCAGACCAGCGACGTGGCGGTGCTGCTCGTGGAGCAGAACGCGCGCATTGCGCTCGACCTGTCGTCGTCCGCGTACGTGCTGGAAGTCGGCCGAGTGGCGGTCCACGGCGCGAGCGCCGAGCTGCAGGACAACGAGTCGGTGCGCCGCTCGTACCTGGGTTACTGATGCAAGAGTTCCTGCAGCTTGTCGTCAGCGGGATCTCGACCGGAGCCATCTTCGCCAGCCTCGCGCTGGCCCTAGTCCTCATCTACAACGCGATGGGACTGGTCAACTTCGCGCAGGGCGAGATGGCGATGTTCGCGACGTTCATCGCGTACACGCTGGTCAACGCGGGTATGAGTTTCTGGATCGCGTTCCCCGTCACGATGGTGCTCGCGTTCGGTGGCGGAATCCTCATCCAGCGCGTCGTCATCAGGCCGGTCGAGCGCGCACCCGTCCTGACCCTGGTCATCATCACGCTCGGCCTCGCCACGCTCGTCAACGGCGTCGCGGGCTTCCTCTGGGGTTACGTGCCGCGCTCGTTCGCGAGCCCGTTCTCACCGGACAGCGTCGACCTCGGTGGCGTGTTCATCAGCTACCGCGACCTGGGCGTGATCGCGGTCTCAGGCCTCGTCCTGCTCGCGATCTACCTCCTGCTCCAGCACACGACCGTCGGGCTGACGCTGCGCGCCGCGGCCCACCATCCGGAGGCGAGCAGGCTGCTCGGCGTCCATGTCAGCTGGATGCTGGCGCTGGGCTGGGGCCTTGCCTCCGCGGTCGGAGCGGTAAGCGGAATGATGGTCGCGCCAATCCTGCTGCTCGAGCCGAACATGATGCAGACGATCATCATCTACGCCTTCGCGGCGGCGGTCCTCGGTGGCATCGAGAGCCCGCTCGGCGCCGTCGTCGGCGGACTCCTGGTCGGCGTCACGGTGAACCTCGCGGGCGCGTACATCCCCAACGCTGGTGACCTTCAGCTTGCGTTCGGGCTCGGAATCATCATCCTCGTCCTGATCCTGAAGCCGAACGGCCTCTTCGGCCGCGCCGCGACGCGCAGGGTCTGATGCAGCGCATCCGCACGGCCCCGCCGCGCTACTGGCTGGTCCTCCTGGTCGTGATCTTCTTCCTCGGCTTTCCGACCGTGATCAGCAGCTTTCTCGCAAGCGAGTGGGCGCAGGCCCTCATCCTCGCCATCGCGATCATGGGTTTGAACATCCTGGTCGGCTACAGCGGCCAGCTGTCGCTTGGCCACGGCGCTTTCATGGCCATGGGCGCTTACATCTCGGCCATCCTCGCCCACCGCTACAAGATGGATTACCTCGCCACCGTCCCGATCGCGGCCGTGGTCACGGGCGTGGTCGGTTTTCTCTTCGGCATCCCGTCTCTTCGCCTTTCGCCCCTGTACCTTGCGCTGGCGACTTTCGCGCTCGCGGTCGTGACCCCGAGCCTGATCAAACGACCGGCGGACCTGACCGGAGGCGTGCAAGGGATCCTCATCGTCCAGCCCGACCCACCGCAACTTGCCAGCGACGTCTTCGGCGCGGTGACCGGCACGGCGATGACGAGCGACCAGTGGATCTACTACATCACGCTGGCCTGCGCCCTGATTCTGTTCTGGCTCGCGTGGAACCTGGCCCGCCGCCGACCCGGGCGCGCGATGCGCGCCATCCGCGACGGCGAGGTGGCGGCTGCCGCGTCCGGTGTGAATGTGGCCGGCTTCAAGACCCTCGCGTTCGGCATCTCCGCGTTCTACGCCGGCACGGCAGGGTCTCTCTTCGCGCTCTCGACCGGCTTCATCAGCGCCGACACCTTCCCTGTTTCGCTCTCGATCCAGCTCCTGGTCGGCGCGGTGGTCGGCGGCCTGGCCTCGATCCCGGGTCCGCTCCTGGGGGCGATCTTCGCCTATTTCCTGCCCATCGGATCCAACCAGTGGGTCCCCAGCCAGACCTGGCTCCCCGACCAGATCACGTCCACGGTGAAGAACGCGGGACCGGCCGTCTCCTACGGCGTGATCCTGATCCTGATCATGATGTTCGCTCCGAACGGCATGGTCGGCCTGATCCGGTCGGGCTACGCGACCCTCGACCGCCGCCTGCGCGGGGCGCCCGATCCCAAGACTGGACAGATGCCTCCCGACCCTCAGACTGTTTAAATACAAAATCATCAAAGCGAAAGGAGTTTGTATGGGCAAGACGACACCCAGGCTGGCCGCGGTGGCGGCTTTCCTGCTGACAATGGCCGCGTGCGGCGGCAACACAGGCACGACGACGCAAACGGACGTCGGTATCACCAGCGACCAGATCCTGCTCGGGACCACGATCGCCCTCTCCGGCCCGGCAGCCGCCTACGGGACGATCGCGAACGCGGAGAACGCGTACTTCACCTACCTCAACAACACTCAGGGCGGCGTCAACGGCCGCAAGATCAAGTTCAAGATCCTCGACGACGCCTACAACCCGGCCCAGACGGTGCCGCTGACCAAGCAGCTCGTCGAGTCCGACCAGGTCTTCGCCATGTTCAGCGGCCTGGGCACCCAGGCGCAGACCTCCGTACGTGAGTACCTGAACGGCAAGAAGGTCCCGCAGCTGTTCGTCGCCACCGGCGCGACGACCTTCATGAAGGACTTCGGCTCCAACCAGTGGACGATCGGTTGGCAGCCGCCCTACCAGGGCGAGGCCCGGCTCTACGCCAAGGACGTGCTCCAGAACCACCCCAGCGCCAAGATCGGCGTCCTCTACCAGAACGACGACTACGGCCAGGACTATCTGAAGGGCCTGACCGACGGCCTGGGCGACAAGGCGTCGATGATCGTCGCCAAGGAGAGCTACGACGTGACGGCGGCCAACCCGTACGCGCAGCTCACGAAACTGAAGGCGGCCCAGGTCGACACGCTGTTCCTGTTCTCGACCCCCAAGCCCTCGATCCAGTCGCTCGCGTTCGTGACCGCGGGACTGCACTGGGAACCCACGATCTACCTGAACTCGGTGTCCAACCCGCAGGTCTACATGGGCCTGGCGGCAAAGTCCGGCGCGGCGCTGAAGAACGTGACGAGCGTCAGCTACATCAAGGACCCGACCGACCCGCAGTGGGCCAGTGATGAGGGCATGAAGCTCTACAAGCAGGTCATCGCCAACTGCTCGACGTGCAACGTAAGTGACGGTTTCAACATCTACGGCGTCGCCGTCGCCTACACCATGGTCGACGTGCTCAAGCAGGCCGGCTCCAACCTGACGCGGGCCAACGTGATGAAGATCGCCAGCAGCCAGCTCAGCGAGACCAATCCGTTTCTCCTGCCCGGCGTCAAGGTCACGACGACCTCGAGCGACCACTTCCCGATCATGCAGGAGCAGGTGATCACCTGGTCCGGCACGGGGTGGAAGCTGCAGGGCAGCCTCATCGACGAGCGGGGAACGATCAAGTAGTCCAGCGAATCGCTAAAGGCCTGCAGCCCTACTGGCTGCAGGCCTACCTCCTCGCCTACGTCCCTCTGGGGCTGCTTGCGGACAGCAAAGTTACGGCCCCGTGGCAGCAGCATTTGCTCGGGCTCCTCACGTTCGCCGTGCTGTACCTCGCCGCGCTGAAAGCGCCGGAAGGGCAGCGGATGCAGGTGTGGATATGCGTCGCCGTCGCGACCTGCTTCGAAATCTTCAGCTCTCTCGTTTGGGGCATCTACGTCTATCGAATGCACAACCTGCCGTTGTTCGTGCCGCCCGGTCACGGGCTCGTCTACCTGTTCGGCCTGCTCGCCTCGCAGACGCCCGTGGTCAAGCGCTACGGGCGACGTGTCGCCCAGGCGATGCTCGGCGCGGCCGGCGTCTGGGCGGCGCTCGGACTCACGGTCCTCCCGCTCGCGACTGGACGCATTGACGTCCAGGGAGCGCTGTGCCTACCGGTCTTCGCCTACTTCCTGCTGCGGTCCCCGCGCTGGCCCCTGTTCGCCGCGATCTTCGTCATCGTCAGCGAGCTTGAGATTTTCGGCACGTCGCTTGGGAACTGGTACTGGCTGCCGGCGGCGCCATGGACCGGTATCCCATCGGGTAACCCACCGTCGGTGATCGCTGCCGGCTACTGCATCATCGACGGGACGGTGCTGGCGATCGTCTGGATCTACAGGCTGGGCTTGAACACCATCATGACGAGGATGACGACCACGATGATGCCCAGGCCAGGGCCGAACCTCGCGCCCATAGCGGCGAGCCGCGCGTATTCCGGCGAAGCGGTCTCTCCGGCGTCGACCAGCCGGATCTGATTCTTGAGCAGCGGCGAGTAGAACGCGACCCCAAGCACGACCACGGCGGCGAAGAGGACCAGGGCGATGATGATCCAGAGCTTGAAGCCGAAGCTTCCGGCGAACATCAAGATCAGCCCCGTCAGCAGCAGCACGCCGTAGGCCGGGTTGGCGATCCGGTCGTCGAGGAACTTGATCCCCTTGAGCGCGAAGCCGAGATGCGATGGGTCCCTGGCCGCGCGAACATTCCAGACGCCGTACGTGATATTCGAGCCCACCGCCACGATGGCCGCGAGGATGTGGATGAACTTCAGGACGAGGTACCACGTGAACATCAGGCCGTCATCTCCACGCTCGCGGTGCCGATTGTCGTGCGCTTGCCGTGCTCATCCTCGCCCCAGACCTCCAGCTCGACATTGTCGCCGTCGACGCCGCTGACGCGGCCGCGGCATCGATACGGATGCCCGGGCCCATCGACGCCTCGATAGCTCACCTCGAACGTGATGAGCCTTCCTGTGTCGCCCAACCAGTCGGTCACCAGCTGACCGAGGAAAGCCGCCTTGAGCAAGCCATGCAGGATCACTCCGGGGAGGGCGACGCTGTGCGCGTACTCCTGGTCGTAGTGGATCTCGTAGAAGTCGCCCTGCGCTCCCGCGTACTGCACGAGCTGTCGCGTCGTCGGGTGCTTGACCAGCTCGGGCAGCTCCTGGCCGACCTGCACGTTCATCGCCTGATCATCGTCCCGCGCAGGCGGGCCACGAGGTCCCCGCGCTGGTTCGTGTAGTCGGTCTCGAAGAGGATG
>VBJE01000048.1 GCA_005879675.1 Chloroflexota bacterium | reverse complement strand
GCGTCTTCCTCGCCCGCGGCGACGAGGTCAGCGGCTGCGACGTCAAGGAGTCCGAGACCACCGGCGAGCTGGAAGAGGCGGGGGTTCGCATCATGCTCGGACACGACCCAGAGCACGTCCTCGGCCAGGACCTCCTCGTCTACAGCGGCGCCATCAAGAGATCACCGGAGCTTGACGCCGCGCGGGCGATGGCCGTCAAGGTGGTCAGCCGGGCGGAGATGCTGGCCCAGCTGATCAACGAGACCGACTCGATCGCCGTCGCCGGGACGGCGGGCAAGACCACGGTCACGCACATGGTCGGCCACATCCTTGTCACTGCCGGCTACGACCCGACGGTGCTGGTGGGCGACGGGTCGAGCGCCCGCGCCGGCCGTTCCGACTGGCTCGTCGCCGAGACTGACGAGTCCGACGGCACGCTCACCCTGCATCACCCCCAGCGCGCGATCGTGACCAACATCGAGCTCGACCATCCCGACCACTTTCGCAACGTGGACGCGGTGCGCGACCTGTTCCAGTGGTTCATCGAGGGCCTGCCCAACACCGGCCTCGCCGTGCTATGCGCCGACGACGAGCTCGCGCGGGAGCTGAGGCCGAGGGCGCGGAAGGTGACCTACGGCTTCCGCCACGGCGCGACCTATCGCTGCGAGCCGGTGCGACCGTTTCCGATCTATCGCGGCGCCGACCTGCTCGGCCACGTGAACCTCCGCCAGCCAGGCCGGCACAACATTCAGAACGCCACCGGCGCGGCCGCCATGGCGCTCGAGCTGGGCATCGGCTTCGACGACGTCGCGTCTGCGCTGCACACGTTTCCGGGCGCCCACCGGCGCATGGAGTTCCTGGGCGTCTACCAGGGCGCGGCCGTCTACGACGACTACGCGCACCACCCGACCAAGGTGCGGGCGACGATCGAGGCGGCCCGCGAGCTGCGCCACCGCCGCCTGGTGGTTGTCTTCCAGCCGCATCGTTACTCGCGGCTGAGCGCGCTGATGCACGACTTCGCGCGCGCGTTCGAGGGCGCCGACCGCGTCTTCGTGCTCGACGTCTACAGCGCGGGCGAGGAGAACGTCTCCGGGGTGCGCGCGGAAGACCTCGCGCACCAGGTCCCGCAGGCACTCTATGTCGGCGACTTCGAGAAGGCGAAGGAGGCGTTGTCCGAGCTCGTCGGGCCGGACGATCTCATCCTCCTGATGGGCGCGGGCGACATCAAGAAGCTGGGCGATGAGCTGGCGCACAAGGTCTAACCTCGCCTGGCTTCGTGCGCTGCCCGGGATCGCGGCGGACGAGCCACTCGCGTCGCGCACGTCGTTTGGGATCGGCGGCCCGGCCGACTTCTTCCTCGAGCTGGCCCGACCCGAGGCGATCGAAAAGGGTATCGACGGCTGCCGCGAGCGCGGCATTCCTTATCTGTTGCTGGGGGCCGGGACCAACCTCCTGGTCGCCGACCGCGGCGTCGAGGGCCTGGTCATCCGCGTGGTCAATCGCGAGCACGAGGTCGAGGGCACGCGTGTGCGCGCCGGAGCGGGCTTGAAGATGATGCGGCTCGCCCGGATCGTCGCCGATGCGAACCTGCGCGGCTTCGAGTTTGCGATCGGCGTGCCGGGCACGGTCGGGGGAGCCGTGTACCAGGACGCCGGATGCTGGGGCAAGGAGCTGCGCGAGGTCCTCGTCGAGGCGGAGGGCTTCGTGCCCCTGAAGGGGGCGCTGGTCGTCTCCGCGACCGTGCAGCTGCAGCGGGGCGACGGAGAGGAGGCGAAGCAGCTGATGGCGAAGCTGACGCGGGAGCGAAACGAGACGCAGCCGATCAAGACCAAGAACTGCGGCAGCGTCTTCAAGAACCCTCCAGGAGACTCCGCCGGCAGGCTGGTTCAGGCCGCCGGGCTGAAGGGCGCCCGTGAGGGCGCGGCCGTCGTCTCCACGCTGCACGGCAACTTCATCGTCAACGAGGGCGCGGCCACGGCTGCCGACACGCTGCGCCTCATCGAGCGGGTGATGGTCGAGGTGAAGCGCCGGTTTGGGATCCAGCTCGAGCCGGAGGTCGAGATGGTGGGCCGCTGGAGTTGAGGCTCGCCGTGCTCAGGGGAGGGAAGTCGGCCGAACGCGACGTGTCGATGCGGTCGGGCGAGCAGGTCGCGAAGGCGCTGCGCGGGCGCGGGCACGACATCACGCTCGTCGACCTCGACGGCAACACCTGGGACGTGCTGCGCGACGGCGGCTTCGAGTGCGTGTTCAACGCCCTTCACGGGCGCCTGGGCGAGGACGGCACCGTGCAGGGAATGCTCGAGCTGCTCGGTTTGCCCTACACGGGGTCGGGCGTGCTCGCGTCGGCGCTCTGCATGGACAAGTCGCGCGCGGGCAAGGTGATGGCGGGCGCGGGTCTTCACGTCCCGGAGTTCGAAGAGCTAGAGGTCAAAGAGGGCGTGGCCGCCGACGCGGTCGAGCGCGTGGTGTCGCGATTCGGACTTCCCCTGGTCATCAAGCCGGTGCGCGAGGGTTCGACGATCGGGCTGACCATCGCCCGCGACGAGGACGCAGTCGCGAGCGGGCTTGTGCTCGCCGGGCGCTACGACCGGCGCGTCCTCGTGCAGCGGTTCGCAGCCGGGACGGAGATCACCGTCGGCGTCCTCGCGACCCCCGAGCTCCAGGTTCTGCCGACCCTCGAGATCGTGAGCGAGAACCCGGTCTACGACTACGACGCCAAGTACACCGCCGGGCGCTCGCACCACATCATCCCCGCGCGCATCCCGGAGGCCGCGCGCGAAGGCGCTTCCGCGGCTGCGGCGCGGGCGTTCACCGAGCTCGGATGCTCCGGCATGGCGCGGGTCGACATCATCGTCGATGCAGCGGGCACTCCCTGGCTCCTCGAGGTCAACACCGTCCCCGGCCTGACCGAGCTGTCTCTCCTGCCGGACGCCGCTCGGGCAGCCGGCATCGCCTTCGACGAGCTGTGCATGCGCCTGGTCGAGCACGCCGTCGGCCGGCACCGGCACCACGTGGGGCCGACCGCGACATGAGATTCCGGCGCCGAAGCTCCGTCCTGCCGCGGGCGTCCTGGCCGAACGGCCTCGAGCGCACCGAGCCTCTGCGCGGACAGCTGTGGACGCGGTCCGAGCGGTCCCTGCGCCCGCCTGACGTGCACTGGGCCTGGCGCGGGCTCTCGGCGGGGGCGGCGATCGTCGAGGCGGCGCTTCTCGCCTGGTTATGGTTCGGCCCTGCGCTTGCTGTGCGCTCGGTCGAGGTGACCGGGGCGCATCACCTCAGCGCCGGCCAGGTGGCCGCCGCGGCCGGGGTCTCGGGCCAGGGATCTGTGATCTCCATCGACGGCCAGTCGGCGCAGGGACACCTGCTCGACCAGGTATGGGTGCGGACGGCCACGGTGCAGCCTCTGCTGCCGGGGACGGTGGCGATCCAGGTCAGCGAGTGGGAGCCGGTCGCCGCGTACCACGCCGGCCCGTCGACGAAGCTGTTCCTGCTCTCGAGCCAGGCGATCATCCTCGGCCCGACGCCGGCAGGGGGCGGACTCGTGGACATCCAGGGGCCGGCCGGCGCCGAGCCGCGCGTCGGCGGGCGTGCGCTCGACCCACAGCTGCTGACGGCGCTGGTCAACATGGAACGGGCTTTTCCGACGCTCCTCGGGCAGGACGTGGCCGGCTTCATCTTCGACTCCTGCGGCAACCTGACCCTCATCGCCAAGCGCGGTTGGAAGGTTTACTTCGGCCGCGTGCTGACACCCGAAGAGTTCGCCGGCCTGCGCGACAAGCTGACCGCTCTCAAAGCGATCGCCGGCCAGGTCAACTACAGCTCCTCGGACCTCCTCTACGTGAACGTCATGAACCCCTCGGAGCCGGCGGTCGGCCTCAAGTCGCGGCAGCCCGCGCCGGCATCGCCATCGCCCGGTGCCGCACCCACGCCGAGCCCGTGCAGGTAATCGTCGTCGCGGTCGTGTTCGCGATCCTCGGCGTGATCCTCGGCCTCCTGTCGCCGGTCACGATCCCGATCACCTATGCCCGCTACACCGCGGTCGCGCTGCTGGCGGCGCTCGACTCGATCTTCGGCGCCTTCAAGGCCTACATCGCGGGCACGTTCGAGCCGCGCGTCTTCTTCAGCGGGCTGCTCACGAACATGACGCTCGCGGGCGTCCTGACCTACTTCGGCGACAAGCTCGGGGTCGACCTGTCGATCGCGGCCATCGTCGCGTTCGGCGTCCGGATCTTCAACAACCTAGGCGCCATTCGCCGTCACTACCTGTAGCCGCGCGTCGATCCAGCCCCGGAGCATGAGGTAGAGGGCGATGACCTCGACGAGGTGGGGAACGGCGGGAGCGAGGTGGCGGAGGGCCTCGGCGGCGCCAGTGATCATCGTCAGCCCGAGCACGAACGCGATCAGCCCCGCGGCGTAGTCGGCCGCGGCGCCCTGGCGTCCCTGGACTCCGAACGTGTAGCGCCTGTTGGCGACGGTGTTCGCGACGGCGGTGATGGCCAGGCCGGCGAAGTTCGCCAGCCACGCCTCTGAGTGCGCGCCGTCCCGCAGCGCGATGTAGATCAGGCCGTAGGCGATGGTGCTCGCGACGCCCACCACCGCGAAGCGAACCAGGCGCGAGGGCCCGGAGCGCATCAGGCGCCAGACCCCTCGGAGGTCTTCGATCGCCGTCGGGACGATGCGCACCCGCGAGTCCGGGTCGTCGTCCCAGTCGACAGGGATCTCGTGGATTCGAAGACCGGCCCGCTGGGCGAGGACGAGCAGCTCGGTGTCGAAGAACCACGACCGGTTCTCGACGCGCGGCACGAGCCGGCGCGCGGTGTCTGCGCGGACGGCCTTGAAGCCGCACTGCGCATCCTTGAACGGGGTGCCGAGCGCGAGGTGGAGGAGCGCGTTGTAGCAGCGCGAGATGAGCTCGCGCTTCGCGCCTCGGCGCACGCGCGACCCGGTCGCGAGCCGGCTGCCGATGGCGACGTCGCTATGCCCGCTGATTAGCGGCGCCACCAGCGGAAGCAGCGCGTCGAGATCGGTCGACAGGTCGACATCCATGTAGGCGACGACGTCGGCCTTGCTGAGCAGCCAGGTCGTGGCCAGCGCACGACCGCGGCCTTTGTCGCTGAGCCGAATATAGCCAACACCGGGGATGGTCTCGGCGAGCCGTTCGCCGATTGCCCGTGTACCGTCGTCGCTGGCGTTGTCGGCGATCGTGAGATGCGAGTGGAACGGGAAGCCGGCGTCGAGATATGCCCGCAGACGTCTCACGCCGCGCTCGAGGTCGCGCTCTTCGTTGTAGACGGGAACCACGATCTCGATCGTCGGTTCCCGGACCACCGCGAGGGCCGCCCGTTCCATCGCCATGCACGATCGGGGTCGCGGCTGGTGCGTGTCTGCGAGGTCGCTGAGAAGTCGCTCAGAGGCGTTTCGGCCTCGTTAAGTGGGCACCAATTCACGCTCCATCCGGGAAAATCCACTGCCGCGATGGCCACGCCCCCGGCGGCGACGCCGCCGATCTCCCCTGACGGCCACTACTGGTGGGACGGCCAGGCCTGGCAGCCGATGCCCGCCGCCGCCGCGCCGGCGCCCGTGCCGGCCGCGCCCGCGCCGGGCCCCACGGTAGCGCCTGCTGACCAGCCGCCCTCCTGGCTCGCGACACCGCCCGCGGCCGCGGCACCCGCACCGCCCGAGCCCGAGGTCGTCTACCAGCAGCCCGCGGCCGCGAACCTGCCGTGGAGCGCGCCCGCGGCGCCGCCCACCCGAATGTGGATCTACATGACGGGCCTGCTGCTCATCGTGATCATGGCCATCGGCGGCGTCGCCCTCTACGGCCAGCTGCGCGCCACCTCGAACGTGGCTTCGGTGCAGGCGTCGCCGTCGCCGCTGATCTCCGACTACGAGCGGGCCGACCGATTCCTGAACGTCGACCTGGGCCCGGCGCTGGTCGAGACCAACGAGGCGCTGCCGGCGGTCTCGTCGAAGTGCACGTCCAGCCTGCCGCCGCCGTGCAAGGACGCGCTTATCACTCTGAACAAGGCGATGGTCGACATGGACGACGCCATGACCATCAACCAGCGCGACATACCGCCCTGCATCGGGCGCGCGTTCCAGCAGTTCAAGGACGACTGGATCGGCATGGAGCAGGGCGTGTCGCTGGCGATCAGCGGCTTCAACGCCAACAGCCGCGCCCTGATCATCCAGGGGCTGCAGAAGTTCGCCGCGATCGCGCAGTTTGTCAAGCCCGACGTGGACAGGATCGACAAGGCGCACCAGACCTGCTCGAAGACCGTCTGACCACTAGCCCTAGGCCTCACGAGGGACCGGCACACAAAATCTAGGTCCCGCGCGAGCCCTTCAGCCGATATACTTCCGGCAGCCCGCCCTCAACATCCACACGTTCCAGGAGGCGTTTCAGCACAGTTTTGCCGCGGCGGAAGAAAACCGTGGGTCTCGACCTGGGCACTTCCCGGGTTGCGGTGGTCATTTCAGAGTCTGACGATCCCGGCATGCCGGTGACCATCCTCGGCGTGGGGGAGAGTCCTTCTGACGGCCTGCGCAAGGGCGTTGTCGTCAACCTTGACAAGACGATCGCCTCCATCCAGGCAGCGGCCGTCGCGGCCGAGCGGATGGCGGGCCAGCGCATCGAGTCGGTCGTCGTCTCCCTCGGCGGGACGCACCTCTGGAGCCAGAACTCGACCGGGGTCGTGGCCGTCGCCCACCCGGACCACGAGATCGGCGACGACGACGTGCGTCGCGTGGTCGACGCCTCTCGCGCCATCAGCGTTGCCTCCGACCGCCAGGTCATCCACGTCATCCCCCGCGCCTACACGGTCGATGGCCAGGACGGGGTGCGCGACGCCGTCGGCATGACGGGCCACCGGCTCGAAGTCGAGACGAACATCATCACCGGCGCCCAGACCGCGGTCCAGAACGTGATCAAGTGCGTGCACGGCGCGGGCTTCGACGTCGAGGACGTCGTCTGCGCCGGGCTGGCCGCCGGCGAGGGCGTGCTGACACAGCAGGAGATCGAGCTCGGCGTGTGCGTGGTCGAGATCGGGGCCGGCACCACCAACGTGGTCGTGTACAACGACGGCTCGGCCCGGCACCTCGCCGTCCTTCCCGTCGGTGGCAACCACGTCACGAGCGACATCGCGATCGGTCTGCGGACGACGCTCGACGAGGCCGAGAGTTTGAAGCTCAACTACGGCCACGCCCTGCCGGACGTCATCGACCACGGAGAGAAGGTGGAGGTCAGGCAGGTCGGTGGCGACCGCATCCAGGCGCTTCCGCGGCGGTTCCTGGCCGAGATCATCGGACCGCGCATGCTCGAAATCTTCCAGATGGCGCGCGAGGAAGTGCGGAAGTCGGGTTTCGACCAGCTGCTTCCAGCGGGCGTCGTCGTCGCGGGCGGCGGCTCGCGGCTGATGGGCACGATGGACGCCGCCCAGTCGGTGTTCAACACCGCGGCGCGACTCGGGCAGCCGATCGCGCTCACGGGCCTGGCCGACAAGGCGCACGGACCGTCGTTCGCCGTCGCGGCCGGGCTGGTGAAGTGGGGAGCGCGGGATCGCGGCGCTCACGGCGGAACGCGGCAGCCGGTCACGTTCGGCAGCACGTACCAAAAAACAGTGAGGTGGCTGCGAGATTTTTTCTAGAGAGCACACGAAAAACCAACTTGAGCTCGCCATGGCTAACCGAAATGCGAAGGAGGATCACCTAATCGTCATGAAAGAGAGCGAGTTGCACGAAGGACGTGCGCGGATCAAGGTCGTCGGCTGCGGCGGGGGGGGCGGCAACGCGGTCAACCGGATGATCTCGAAGGCGCTCAAGGTGCAGTTCATCGCGGTCAACACCGACAAGCAGGCGCTCGAGCGGTGCCAGGCGGACATCAAGGTCCAGATCGGCAACAAGATCACCCGCGGCCTTGGCGCGGGCGGCGACTGGACGCGAGGCCGCGACGCTGCGGACGAGAGCCGCACCGAGCTGTCCGCAGTGGTCCAGGAATCGGACATGGTCTTCATCACCGCCGGCATGGGCGGCGGCACCGGAACCGGCTCGGCGTCGATCGTGGCCGAGCTGGCGAAGGAAGCCGGCGCGCTGACCATCGGAGTGGTGACGCGGCCGTTCTCGTTCGAGGGCCGGATCCGCAACGACACCGCGGAAGAGGGCATCAAGGCCCTGCGCGGCCAGGTCGACGCGCTGATCGTCATCCCCAACGACCGCCTGGCCCAGGTGGCGAGCTCCAAGACCACGCTCGAGGAGGCGTTCCGGATGGCGGACGACGTCCTCCGCCAGGGCGTGCAGGGCATCTCCGACCTGGTGACGCAGCCAGGCGTCATCAACCTCGACTTCGCCGACGTGAAGGCGATCATGGAGAACGCCGGCGAGGCGCTCATGGGCATCGGCCACGGCGCGGGCGACAGCCGTGCCGAGGACGCTGCCAAGCAAGCCGTGTCCAGCCCGCTGCTCGAGACGTCGATCGACGGCGCAAAGGGCATCCTGTTCAACATCACCGCCGGCAAGGACATCACCCTGCAGGAGGTCCAGAGGGCCGCGGAGATCGTGCGCGCGGCGGCCGACCCAGGCGCGAACATCATCTTCGGCGTGGTTCGCGACGACACCATGGCCGGCGAGATCAAGATCACCGTCATCGCCACGGGCTTCGGCGGCAAGACCCAGGCCGAGGCGAAGCAGGAAGTGAGCCGTCGTACCATCGAGCGGCCCGAGTTCGGATTGGAAGAGCTCGGCGACATCAACATCCCCGCCTTCCTGCGCAACCGGATGTAGTCAAAGAGGAGTTGTTCGTTGCGTTGCCCGTACTGCGGTCACCACGACCTGAAGGTGGTCGACTCGCGCGACTCAGAGGTCGGCGAGGCGATCCGGCGGAGGCGCGAGTGTCTGCAGTGCGGGCAGCGATTCACCACCTACGAGCGCATCGAGACGGTGCCGTTCTTCGTCACCAAGAAGGACGGGCGCCGCGAGGACTTCGACCCCCAGAAGCTGTTCAACGGCCTGAAGAAGGCGACTGAGAAGCGGGACATCTCGCCCGAGCGGCTGCGGGCGATCGTCGACGACATCGAGGCGGAGCTGAGGCGCTCGGGACGCGTCGAGATCCCGAGCCAGGAGATCGGTGAGATGGTGATGGACCGGCTGCGCGACCTGGACGAGGTGGCCTACATCCGCTTTGCGTCGGTATACCGGGAGTTCATGGATCTGCAGCAGGTCAAGCGGGAGATCGAACAGGTACTGAGCTCGCGTCGTTCGTAATCTTCACGGCGATGGACGCACGGCCGATAGTCCGGACTATCGGCGTCAGTAAGGTGACAGGTCGGGCGATAGTCGCGACTATCGGCCCAAGTCGGTGGCTGGCGCGGTGAGGATGACACGCTGATTGTCATCCCCAACGACCGCCTGGCCCAGGTGAATCCGGGCTTCAGCTCCACTGTGGGCTATGTAAGGAAGGGGTTCGTTCGGCGCTCGCGGCCGATCGTGGTTGCGGGACCGTGGCCGCTGTAGACGATCATGTCGTCCGGCTGCGCGAGCAGCTTGACGCGGATGCCTTCGATGAGGTCGTGGCCGTCGGAGTTGGCGAAGTCGGATCGGCCCACCGAGCCCGCGAAGAGAGCATCGCCGGTGAACAGGTAGCCGTCGATCTTCAGCGTCACGCCGCCCGGGCTGTGGCCTGGCGTGTGCAGGACCTCGAACTCGAGCGAGCCGGCGCGGAATCTCTCGCCATCCGCGAGACTGGCGACGTTGTCCACCTGGGTCGCGATCGGCCCGAACTCCCGCCGCAGCGGCTTGCCCTGCTCGACCACCTCGCGCTCGGCGTCGTGGACCGCGATCGGCACCGGACCGAAGGCATCGCGCAGCTCGTGCAGGCCGGCGATGTGGTCCAGGTCGGTGTGCGTCAGGAGGATCGCCCTGACGTTGGCGCTGCGGCTCCTGGCCAGCTCGACGATGAGGTCGGGCTCGAGGTTGGAGTCGATGATCACCGCGTCGTGCGTGCCGTCGTCCTCGACGAGGTAGGAGTTGGTGCCGAAGCGGCGGTCGGCGGTGACCTCGATGTGGACGGTCAAAGAGGCTTGCGGACGATGAGGTGCCGTTCGGTTTCGCGGTAGGGCTCGAAGCCCGCGCGGAGGAACATCTGGAGGGGCCCACGATAGTTGCCCTGCGGCGAGTCCTGCTGCCGGCCCGGATACGCCTCGGCGACGCGGACGCCTCGCGCACGCAGGCGCTCGAGGGCGGCCTCCAGCAACGCGGTCGCCACGCCGTGCTTGCGATAGGGCGCCGCGATCATTCAGGCCGAACCGATGCATCACCCCGTTGAGCCGGGTGGTCTCGCCGTAGTTGCACCATCCGACGGGCTTGCCGGCGACGTAGGCCAGCAGGCCGGTCACTTTTTCCTCCCGGATCGCCTTGCTCATGTCGCGGCGGTTGTCTTGCGCGGTGCGTACCGCCCACTCCTCGTCGGTCTGCGTGCGGTGGGTCTCCATGCAGTAGCACGACTGCCATCCCGGATAGTCTCGGAACGCGTCGTGGTCGAAGAACGCCTGGTAGTCGGCGAGTCGATCCGGGCTGACGTCGTGGACCTCGATCGCGCCAATGGTGGGAACCCGGGCGATCTCAGCCTGCGCCGCCGGATCGTGCTCGAGCCGCAACGCCCGGAGGAGGTTGTCGGCCTCTGACTCGAGCAGGCCGGCCACGATCTCGCCGGCCTCCCATGACATGCGCACGCGGCATCCCTTGCGGTGGGTCGCGATCTCCCGCGGGTGCGTAGAGGTACCTGGTGTGCATCACGAGGCGGTTGGGCGCCTCGAGCTCGACCACCTCGGACTCCTCCGCCGGCGCGCCGCCGCCGTCGACCCAGCGGATCGTGCGGCCCTTCGCAAACTCACCTTCAGGTGTCAGCCGGTAGTACCACCGATGCCGCATCGGAGAGACCAGGGCATTCCACGCGGTTTCGACGGGAGCGTCGAGACGAACCTCGCGCGAGCCGCGCCTCACGAAGCTTCGCGCGCCACCGTGTGCACGTCCTTCACCCCCTCCAGCTTCTCCATCAGGCGCGAGAGCTGCGCCAGCGAGTCGATCTCCACCGTGGTCGAGACGACGGCCGTCTTGTCGTCGTATACGTGCACCTCGAGCGCCGACATGTTGACGCGGTTCTCGGCCACGACCGTGGCGATGTCGCGCATGAGGCCCTGGCGGTCGAACGCCTCGATCTTGATCGCGACCGGGTAGAGATGCGTCGCATCCGCCTCCCAGTCGACAGGCACCACGCGCGACGAGTCCTGCGCGTTGACCGCATTGATGCAGTCCGCGCGGTGCACCGTGACGCCCTTGCCGCGAGTCGTGTAGCCGATGATCGCGTCACCGGGGACGGGCTGGCAACAGGTTGCGATCGTGGTCAGGATCCCCTTCTCGCCGCGGACCAGCACGCGCGGCGAAGGCTGGACCTGGGGAATCAGTGGGATGGTGCGCAGGTCGCCTCCGGGCGAGTCCAGGTTCAGCGCCATGCGCATGACCACGGCGTGCGGCGAAAGGTCGCCATAGCCGATCGCGGCCATGAAGTCGTCGACAGTCGCGAACCTGTGCAGGGACGCGATCTCCTGGAGCTTGTTCTCCGGCAGGTCCGCGAGGCTGACGCGGTGCATGCGGTGGAGCTCCTTGTCGAGCAGGTCATGGCCCTTGGCCACGTTTTCCTCGCGGCTCTGGCTCTTGAACCATTTGCGGATCCGCTCCTTGGCCGATGCGCTCTTGACGAAGTTGAGCCAGTCGCGGCTGGGCCCGTGCGGTCCCTTCGAGGTGAGGATCTCGACGATCTCGCCGTTCTGGAGCGCGTACTCGAGCGGCACCATCCGACCGTTGACCTTGGCGCCGATGCAGTGGTGACCGACCTCGGTGTGGATGCGGTACGCGAAATCCACCGGCGTCGAGTCGGCCGGGAGGTTGATGACATCGCCGCGCGGCGTGAAAACGTAGACCTCGTCCTGGAAGAGGTCGACCTTGACGGTGTTCAGGAACGACTCGGCGTCCCCCACCTCGCCCTGCCATTCGAGCAGGCTGCGCAGCCAGGAGAGCTTCTGGTCGAAGCTCGCGTCCTTCCCCCCTTCCTTATATGTCCAGTGGGCGGCGACGCCGAACTCGGCCACGCGATGCATCTCCTGGGTTCGGATCTGGATCTCGATCGGCTCGCCGGTGTGGGTGATGACGGTCGTGTGCAGCGATTGGTAGCCGTTCGACTTCGGCATGGCGACGTAGTCCTTGAACCGCCCGGGCATGGGCTTCCAGAGCGAGTGGACGACGCCGAGGACGCCGTAGCAGTCGCGTACCGAGTCGACAAGGACGCGGATGGCCGAGAGGTCGTAGATCTCGGAGAACTCCTTGGCCTCGCGGGTCATCTTCTGCCAGACGGAGTACATGTGCTTCGGGCGGCCGGTGATGTCGGCCTGGATGCCAACCTTCTCCAGCTCGCGGGCGAGGATCTCGCGCAGGTCGGAAACGAGCGCCTCGCGGTCCGCGCGCTTGCGCGCGATGCGGCTGACGACGTCTTCGTACGCGTCTGGCTCGAGGTGGCGGAACGCCAGGTCCTCGAGCTCCCACTTGATCTGGCCGATGCCGAGCCGGTGCGCGAGCGGCGCGTAGATGTCGAGGGTCTCGCGCGAGATCTTGCGCCGCTTCGGCTCCGCAAGCGGCTCCAGGGTGCGCATGTTGTGCAGCCGGTCGGCGAGCTTGATGAGGACCACGCGGAGGTCCTCCGCCATCGCGACCATCATCTTGCGGATGTTCTCGGCCTGCTGCTGCTGGTCGGTGCGGAGGGAGATCCGACCCAGCTTGGTCACGCCGTCGACCAGGCGCGCCACCTCGGGACCGAACTCGCGCTTGACCTCTTCGGCGGTCAGGTTGGTGTCCTCGACCGTGTCGTGGAGCAGGGCGGCCGCGATCGTCGCCGCGTCCAGCTCCAGGTCGGCGAGGATGGCGGCAACCTCGAGCGGGTGGTTGACGTAGTCCTCGCCCGACAGCCGGTGCTGGCCGCGGTGGGCCAGGGCGGCGCGCTCGTACGCCTTCCGCACCATCACCTGGTCCTTCGGGTCGAGGTGGTCGGCGATCCTGAGAAGCTCGGAAACCGTCAATTTGTGCCTGACATGAAGTTTAAGTTCGCTATCTAGGTTCCCCTCACCGGCACAAACCTAGACTTACTTGCCGCCAAATGACTTCCAAAAGGGCGGTTTTGAGCTTCCGGATCGGCTCCTCCTTGGGTGCCGCCGGGCTCCTCCTGGCGGGCGCAACCCTGAACGGAAGCGGTCACGTGGGGTGGTCGACCGCCTTCGCCGCGGCGGCCGGCCTGCTCGGCGTCGGCGCCGGGGTCCTGTACCGCGAGTGGCGGCTGGCCATCCCGCTGGCCGGCACTGCCTTCGTCCTCACAGTGGTCATCGCCCAGTTCAACCTCCGCCAGGGCGACCTCGTCCTGCAGGTGGTCGGGCTCGCACTGCTCGGCGCCGGTGGGGCGATCGGCGGCCTCGCCTACCGCAGCCTGGCCGACACGATCGACCGCCAGGGCCGCGACCTGCAGCTCAAGCACCGCGCCTTCCTCGCCGCCACCTCCGATGCCGAAGCCGCCGCGCCGGCGGGCGATATGTCGGCGCTGACCTCGAACATCGCCCGCCAGGTGGGCGCCGACATCGCCTGCTGCTACCTCGCAACCGGCGATTCCCGACAGTTCGTGCCCCAGCTCCCGGGCGTCGGGCTCGACGGACTCCACGCGATGACGATCAACCGGTCCTCGAACGGCTCGGGCGCAATGCTTACCTCGGTCGAGGCCGGCCGGACGTACTCCGCCGTGGGCAACGGTGCCCTGAAGGAGCTCTTCAACTACGTCCCCGACGACCTGCAGGTGGCAGGCGCGCTTGCCACCCCGATGCCGATCGGCGATCGCATCGGCGGTTTCATCCTGCTCGGCAGCCGCGTCGGCCCGTTCACCGATGACGACCGCCGCCTGGCGACGACGCTCACCCTGCGCGCCGCCGCGCAGATCGCGAACGCGCACGCGGTCGCCCTCTCGCTCAAGGAGTCGGCGCGTTACTCGCTGATCAACGAGCTCGTGCGCGAGGCGTCGGGCAAGACGATGGACGAGGCTCTCGAGCTCGTTCTCGAGAGAGGCAAAGAGGTGATCCCCTACGACGCGGGCCGGGCGATCATCTTTCAGCTCGGTGAGCAGACGGACGAGCCGCTGACGCGCGTCCGCGACGGCGAGACCGTCCTGCGCAACGCAGTCACGGAGGAGCAGCAGACGTTCAGCGGCTTGAGGCTCGAGACGCACGCGGTCACCGTCAACGAGGCGCTCATCCCGATCCGCGGCAAGACCGGCGTCATGGGCGCCCTGTGCCTGGGCAGGCGCGGGACGTCGAGCTTCACCCAGCACGATGTCGCGGCGCTGGACGAGCTCAGCTCGATGGCCGGCCTGGCCGTCGAGAACTCGCGCGTGCTCCAGGTCGTGACCGGACAGGCTTCGCGACTGGACGTAGCGCTCGACGCGCTCGGCGAGGTGTCGCAAGCGCTGACCACGGTCACGCAGGGCGCGCTGGTGCTCGAAGAGAAGACGCTCGAGACCGCGATCCGTGTCACCAACGGGGCGGCGGGCCTGATCACCCGCGGCACCGGCGAGGGCCGCCAGGCCGTGATCATGTGCAAGGGCTTTCCGGACGACGTCGACTGGATGGAGTTCCAAAACGGCCAGGGCCTCATCGGCGCGGTGATGCTGAGCCTGCGCGCCACAGCCCTACCCGACCTCGAGGCCGCGCCCGACCTGCGCTCGCCGCCCGACCTGGCCGCGTATGGGATGCACGCCGCGATCTGCACGCCGATGCTCGAGGAGGGCCGGCTGTGGGGGACGTTGTCGGTCTTCGACCACAGCAAGCGCGAGTGGACGGCTGACGACCAGCGGGTCCTCGCCACGCTGGCGAACCAGGGCGTCGTGGCCGTCCGCAACGCGGAGCTGTACGAGAAGAACGAGCGCAGCATCTGGGAGCTGAGCAACCTCCAGGAGGCGCTACAGGCCGCGACCTCGACCCTGGACCTGAGCGAGGTGCTGCAGCAGGTCCTCGCGGGCGCGGCGAAGGCTTCGTCGGCGCAGATCGGATGCCTCGCTCTCGAGGACGGCGGCCGGCTAGTCCTGAAAGGGGGTTTCGGCACCGACCACGCGACGGCGGAGAAGCTCGCGCTCGAGCTCGGCGGCGACATCTGCCGTCGCGTCATGGAGTCGGGGGAGCCGGTGATGGAGGCGCGGGTGCAGGAGTCGCAGGCAGAGAGCCCCCTCAACCCGCGCGCGGTCCTGTGCGTGCCGATCGTGCTGCGCGGCAGGCCGCTGGGCGTCGTCTTCCTCGCCAACTACCGGCTGGGCCACGCGTTCTCGCCGGATCATCGCAACCTGGTCACCGAGCTCGCCACCCAGGCCGCGGTCGCCATCGACAACGCGCGGCTGTTCAAGGATCGCGAGGAGGTCATCTACCAGTCCCTCGTCGCGCTGGCGCGAGCCGGCGACGCGAAGGACCGCTACACCGCGGGCCACGCCGACCGCGTGACCGAGTACGCGCTGATGATCGCGCGCCAGATGAAGTACGCGCCGCAGGACCAGAGGGCGTGGCTGCGCCTCGAGCGCGGGAGCCGGTTGCATGACATCGGCAAGATCGGCGTGCCGGACGAGATCCTGACGAAGACCGGCAAGCTGACCGACGAAGAGTTCGAGAAGATGAAGTCCCACACCACGGTCGGCTTCAACATCCTCAGCGTGCTGAAGATGCTCACCGACGAGCTCGTGATCGTGCGGTCGCACCACGAGCGGTACGACGGGAAAGGCTACCCGGACCGCAAGAAGGGCGACGAGCTGCCGATGTTCGCGTGGATCGTCAGCGCCGCGGACGCGATCGACGCCATGACGTCGGACCGGCCCTACCGGAGGGGCATGTCGCTGGAGGTGGCCCTCGAGGAGGTGCGGCAGGGTGCGGGCACCCATTTCCACCCGGACGTGGCCGAGGCGGTGCTGGACGCGGTGGCGAACGGGACGCTGGCGCTCATGGCGCAACAGTCGATGCATCCCGACGCGCCGACGATCGGGGCGTTCGAGAACCCGGTCGGCTAGTAGGCCTTCGCCAGGGCCACGCGGTACTTCGCCTGCCGGCCGCACACCAGGCACGTCCCGGAGGCCTTCGTGTCCTCGTCGATGGTCCGGATCGTGACGCCGCCGGCGTCAGCTTTGATCCGGGCTTCCTCCTCCGGCTCCCCGCACCATTGCGTCCACACAATGCCGCCCCGGTCCCGGAAGTGCGCGACGACCTCGTCCAGTGTGCCCAGCTCGTACGTGTTGTCGCGCTG
>VBJE01000047.1 GCA_005879675.1 Chloroflexota bacterium | reverse complement strand
CGCAGTCTATAGATGGCCGCCCCACGTTGGAGCGTCTAGCTGGAGCGGCGGACCAGCTCGAGAAACTCGGCGCGCGTCCGCGGGTCGCGACGGAACGTGCCGAGCATGCAGGAGGTCAGCATGTGCCCGCCAGGCGTCTCCACGCCCCGCATCTCCATGCACAGGTGCCTGGCCTCGACCACCACGCCAACGCCCCTGGGCGCGAGCGCCGCGTTGAGCGCCTCGGCGATCTCCCGGGTCAGCTGTTCCTGGATCTGCAGCCGGTGGGAGAACACCTGTACCAGGCGCGGGATCTTGCTCAGCCCCACGACCTTGCCCTTAGGCAGGTAGCCGACGTGGACCTGGCCGAAGAACGGCAGCATGTGGTGCTCGCACAGGCTGTAGAAAGGAATGTCTTTGACCACGACCATCTCGTCGTAGTCCTGGTCGAAGACCGCGTCGGCGATGACCTCTTGGGGCTTGACGCCGTAGCCATCGGTCAGCTCACGTAGCGTCCTGGACACGCGCTGTGGCGTGGCTTTCAGCCCCTGTCGCTCGGGATCCTCGCCGAGCTCGGCGAGCAGGGATTCGACCAGCTCCGCGATCGGGTCGCCCGGCTTGGGCTTCGGCGAGGCCACGGCTCTGATCCTCACACAATTGTCCTGGTGGATGCGATCGCCGCCGCGCAGGCGCTGTCCGAGATCGGATACCTCCTCCGGCAACAGGAGAAGGAAAGATTTCGCGCCAAAGCCTTCTCCATGGCGGCGTGGTCGATCGCCCTGCAGCGCCCCGACCTCGACGCCCTCCAACGGACCGGCGCCCTGACCTCGATCGAGGGCGTAGGCGAGGGCATAGCCAAGGTGCTTTCCGAGCTCGTCCAGAACGGCGAGAGCCGCTATCTGAACCGTCTGCGCGAGCAGATGGAGCAGCCCGCGCTCGAAGACGAGGCCAACCTCGACTTCGATTCTTACCGCGGCGACATCCACTCCCACACCAGATGGAGCGACGGGCGGGCGACGATGCTCGAGATGGCAGAGGGCGCCCAGGCGCTCGGCTACGGCTACCTGGGCATCACCGACCACTCGCCGCGCATCACCGTCGTCCACGGGCTCAACGCCGAGCGGCTCGTCGCCCAGTCGCGCGAGATGGCGGAGGTGCAGAAGCAGGTCGACGGCCTGACCCTGCTGCAGGGAATCGAGGTCGACATCCTCGAAGACGGCGCCCTCGACCTGCCCGACGCCGTCCTGGAGATCCTCGACGTCGTCATCGCGTCGCCGCACGTGAAGCTGAGGCAGGAGCCGGCGGCAATGACCGAGCGGATGCTGCGCGCGGTTGCCAACCCGCACGTCGACGTGATCGGGCACCCCACCGGCCGGCGACCCGGGTCGCGAGAGGGAGCCACGTACGACTTCGAGGCGGTGTTCAAGGAGGCCGCCCAACGTGGCGTGGCGCTCGAGATCGACTGCGACCCTGCGCGGATGGACCTCTCGCCCGAGATGGCACGCCGGGCGTGCGAGCTCGGCTGCAACTTCGTCGTCGACGCCGACGCGCATGCGCCGGCCGAGTTCGCCTACGTGCCGATGGCGCTGTGGATGCCGCGGCGGGCCGGCATCCCGAAGGAGCGCATTCTCAACTTTCGCCCTTTCTGGAATTGACACCGATAGCAATGTGATGTCTAATTGGCATCATGCCCCGGGCGACCACGGTTCGGTTCTCGGACGAGATGTTCGCCCGCCTCGACCAGGCCGCGGCCCGAACCGGGATGCCGGTCAACTCCATCGTCATCGCGGCGTGCCTCGAATGGATGCAGCGCCACACACCTCCCCCCGGCACGCTGTCCGTGCCCACGCCGAATCTCTCGATGCTCGCGCCCGCCCCGCGTTGGGCGACGATTCGCCGCGCCGTCGTCGAGTCCGTTGCTCGGCGCGGCCCGGCAGGCGTCTACCCGTTCGAGCGCTTCACCGCGACCGCGCAGAAGTTTCTGATGGCGGCCCAGACGGACGCTCAGGGGAGCGGCTTCTCATACATCGGCACTGAACATCTTCTCCTCGCCGCCTTCGCGGACTCGAGCTCAATCTCGGCAAGGGTGCTGTTGTCGCTTGGCTTGTCCGAGCAGACCATTCGATCGGTGGTGCTCGACAAGACGCTGAGAGTCAAGAAGCCATCCGCCAACCCCAAGATCGTCCCGACGAATCGGGTCAAGAAGGTGATCGAGCTTGCCTTTCAATTGCGGGGCGCAGCCGGAGATTCGCTGGTCAACACCGGGCACATCCTGGTCGCCCTGGTCACCGAGGGTGAAGGAATCGCGGCCCACGTCCTGAAGGACGCCGGCGTGACGCCGGACCGCATCGAGACGGCGATGGACGAGATCACCGAACCCGAAACCTGATTCCACCTACGATCTCGGGGCAATGACCCAGGTCGGGATCATGATCGAGGGCCAGGAAGGCCTCAGCTGGGATCGGTGGCGGCGCATCTGCACCGACGCCGACCGCCTCGGCTTCGCGTCGCTGCGGCGAAGCGATCACCTCATCTCCCTGATGGGCCCCGACACAAGCGAGCGTGACTGCATCGAGTGCTGGGAGTCGCTTGCCGTGGCGGCCGAATGGACGAAGACCATCGAGTTCGGACCGATGGTCAGCCCGATGACCTTCCGCCTGCCTGGCGTCCTGGCGAAGATGGCCGCCTCTGTGGACGCGCTCGCCGGCGGCCGGCTGATCCTTGGCCTCGGCGCGGGCTGGAACGAGAACGAGCACTCGATCTTCGGCGTCCCATTCTTCACCGAGAGGGAGCGGTTCGACCGCCTGGAAGCCGCGATCACCACCATGCGCGAGATCTGGGGCAAGGCAAATCCAAAGCCGGCACGAAATTCGATCCCGCTCTTGATCGGCGGCAAAGGCTCGAAGCGCACTCTGCCGCTGGTCGCGCGCGAGGCCGCGGAGTGGAACTTCTCTCGCCTCGACGTCGACCAGTTCCGGGACCGGCGCGACGCGCTGGATCAATGCTGCCGCGATATCGGGCGCGACCCCGCGACGGTCAAGCGGTCGGTCATGACGAGCTACCTCATCGGGCGCGACCGCTCCGACCTGCTGGAGCGCGCATCAGCGGTGCGGGAGGTCATCCCATCGCTGGGTGCGATGAGCCCCGAAGAGGTGCTCGAGAACAGGAAGGATGCGTGGCTCGTTGGCAAGCCGGAAGAGATAGCGTCGCGGATCCGCGAGCTGAGCCTGCTCGGGGTCGAGCTTTTCATGCTCCAGCACTTCCTGCTCGACGACTCGGACGCGCTGGAGCTGCTCGCGCGAGAAGTCTTGCCGGCGGTGGCATAACCTAGGGCCGTGGACTTCGAGCTGAGCCAGACCGAAAGGGAGTTTCGCGACCAGGTCCGCGCGTGGCTCAAAGCCAACGCCCCGCGCGATGCCGGCGGCGATGGCGACATGAAGACCTTCGTCGAGCGCCGCCGCGCGTGGCAGGGCAAGCTGCACGAGGCCGGTTACGTGGGCATCACCTGGCCCAAGGAGTACGGCGGCCGCGGCGGCAGCTTCATGGACCAGCTGATCTTCAACGACGAGATGATCCAGGCCCATGCGCCGGAGCCGATCAACGTGATCGGGCTCGGGATGGGCGGCCCCGTCGTCATCGCCCATGGCACCGACGAGCAGAAGAAGCGTTACCTGCAGCCGCTGCTGTCGGCGGAGGAGATCTGGTGCCAGGGCTTCAGCGAGCCGAACGCCGGGAGCGATCTGTCCGGGCTGCAGACGCGCGCGGAGGACAGGGGCGACCACTACCTGGTCAATGGGCAGAAGGTGTGGACGACGCTTGCCCATGTCGCGAAGTGGTGCATGCTCCTCGCCCGCGAGCGCAAAGAGGCAAACCCGCGCGACGGCCTCACCTACCTCCTCGTCGACATGGAGAGCCCCGGCGTCGAGGTGCGGCCGCTGGTCCAGATCACCGGCGACGCCGAGTTCAACGAGATCTTCTTCAAGGACGTGAAGGTCCCGAAGTCGCAGATCCTCGGCGAGGCCGGCAGCGGTTGGGCGGTGGCGATGACGACCCTGCTGCACGAGCGCGGCACGCTAGGGCTCGCGCTCGCGACCCGCGCCCAGATCACGGCCGCTGAGCTCGCGGAGCACGCGCGCAAGCTGGGCCGCGGTGACGATCCCCTGGTGCGCCAGAAGATCGCGCAGCACACCATCGAGGCGCGCGCGCTGCAGCTCAACGGCTACCGCGCGGTGACCGCCGTCAAGCGCAGTGGCATCCCCGGGCCCGAAGGCTCGATCCTCAAGCTGATGTGGTCAGAGCTGAACCAACGCATGACCGAGACGGCGATGGACATCGCCGGACCCGCGGCGCAGGTCGGCGACGGCGAGGGTTGGAAGTACCAGTTCCTGCGCTCCCGCGCGAACACCATCGAAGCCGGAACGTCAGAAGTCTTACGCAACATCCTCGCTGAAAGGGTTCTGGGCCTACCGCGTTCTCGGTAGTCTGGAAACAGTGACTGCTGTCGCCTCGAAGGCGGCCAGCGCAACCGGGAAGAGTGGCGTTGACCGTGGCGTCATGACCGTCTTCGCCGGTCTGATGCTCGGCTCGCTTGTCGCCTCCCTGAACATGACCCTGGTCGCGCCTGCCCTGCCGACGATCGTCGCCGAGCTCGGCGGCCTGGCCGACTACAGCTGGATCCCGATCTCCGCGATGCTCGCGTCGACGATCGTCACGCCGGTCGCGGGCAAGCTGTCCGACATCTACGGCCGCAAGCCGTTGTACATGACAGGCATCGTCGTGTTCGCCATAGGCTCGGCGCTCTCAGGTCTCGCGCCGGGCTTCTGGTTCCTGGTCTTCGCCCGCTTCGTCCAGGGCGCCGGCATGGGCTTCATCATGCCGCTGTCGCAGGCGATCATCGGCGACATCATCTCGCCGCGAGAGCGCGGCAAGTACCAGGGCATGATGGGCGCGTCCTTCGGCGTCGCGTCGATCGTCGGCCCGTTCGCCGGTGGTTTCATCACCGAGCATTTCACATGGCGCTGGCTCTTCTTCGTCAACCTGCCGATCGCCGTCCTCACGCTCGTCGTGATCTGGTTCTTCATGCACGTGCCCAACGAACGTCGCAAGCACGCGATCGACGTCTGGGGCAGCGTGACCCTGTCGCTCGCGATCGCGTGCACGCTGCTGGCCACGGTGTGGGGCGGCGTCCAGTACCCGTGGATCTCCTGGCAGGTCATCGGGCTCTACTCCGTGGCCGCTGTCCTGCTGGCAGCGTTCGTGGGGATCGAGCTGCGCGCCCCCGAACCTGTGTTGCCGCTAAGGCTGTGGAAGAGCAGCCTCTTCACCTTCGCCAACATCGCCAGCGCCGGCGTCGCGATGTCGATGTTCGGCGCGATCTTCTTCCTCCCGGTCTTCGTCCAGGGTGTGGTCGGCAACAGCGTCACCAACTCGGGCGCGATCCTGGTGCCGATGCTCGCGGCGATGATCGTCACGAGCGTGCTCGGCGGGCAGCTGATCTCGCGCACCGGGCGCTACAAGATGCAGCTGCTCCTGGGTCTCGCGGTCATGGGCGCCGGCTACTTCCTGCTGTCCACGTTCGACATCAACACCACCAACCAGGAAGTGATCGTCGCCATGGTGCTGATCGGCCTGGGCCTGGGGACCTCGATGCAGACCTACGTCCTGATCGTGCAGAACTCCGCGAGCCGGCAGGACATGGCGGTGGCCACGTCGGCGACCCAGCTGTCGCGCTCGATCGGCGCCGCCGTCGGGCTCGCCATCCTGGGCACGCTGCTGTCGCAAGGCATGGCGAGCTCGATGGCCAGGTACCTTCCGGCGTCAGTGCTGGCCAAGCTGGAGTCGTCCGGCGGAGGAGCAACCGCCACGGCCGTGTTCGATCCCTCGCAGCTCGCGCACCTGCCGCCGGCGGTGGAGCTGGGCATCCGCCACGGCCTGGCAGACGCCCTCCACCCGGTTTTCCTGGCCGGCGTGCCGATCATCGCCATCTCGTTCCTCGCCACCCTCTTCATCAGGGAGCTGCCCCTCCGCCAGACCGCCCACGTCGCCGCAGGCAGGCAGGCGGGAGCCGCCGCGGGAGCCGAAGACTCGCCTCTGGGCTGATATCGATATCAGCTTGTTTTGCGGCGGCACGAAGGACAGAATTCCGCTCGTGAACCAGGTTTCGGTGCAGGAACGACTCGTCTGGTCCTTCTGGCTGGCGGCCGGCATCGCGTTCGTGGGGGGCCTGTGGCCGCTGATCTTCGGCGGCACCTCGAGCCGGATCGCCAGCGCGATCATCCCCTTCACGATCGGCGCCGCCGCGCTGGCCGCATGCGGTTTCGTTTACCGGCAGGGCCGCACCATCACGGCGGCGCTGTACTTCGTCGCCGGGCTCGCTCTGGTCTACGGATTGCTGGCCATGTTCGCGGTCCCGCTCGAGCTCGCAGTCCTGGGCTCCTGCCCGAACCCGCCGGCGACGTGCCCGCCGGGGTTGGGCCGGCCCCTCACGGTGGGCGAGAACACCGGCATGGGCTTCGCCACGGGCTTCGCTCTGGTGGCCGTGTTCGTCGGCTTCTTCGGCTTGATGGTCGTCTTCCGCAAGCCGCTCCTCCCCACGTCCGCGCCGCCGGCGAGGACCATCCCACCCGTTCGCCAGACCACCACGTCCGCGGCTCCCGCGCAGCCGCACAACGGCTCGACCCCCGCGGCCGAGGAGCCGGAGCTGGAGCTTCCCGCGCACGAGGAGGAAGAGTTCCCCGAGCTGCCACCCCACGAGTCGAGTCCGCCTACGACCTAGAGGCGCGGCCGAGAACCCTCGGCGAGAGATTCGGTGATCCAGGCGGCCCAGATTCGGCTGAAGCGCCGAGCAGCGGAGCGAGCGCATCCCTCATGGGGTCCCCGCGCCGTGGTTGCGCGGGGGTGACGAGCAGCGCAGGGGCTGAAGCCGAAGATGGGCTGCATGGGCGCCGAAGATCCGGCGAGGGCTTCTTCGGCCGGGCCTCTAAACTGCGGCTCCATGGATTTCGCGTTCTCCGAGGAGCAGGAGATGCTGCGCCGGTCGGCGCGCGAGTTCCTCGCCAAGGAGTGCAGCCCCAAAGTCGTGCGCCGGCTCATGGAGGCCGAGGACGGTTACGACCCGGCGTTGTGGAAGAAGCTCGCGGGGCTCGGATGGACCGCGCTTGGGATTCCGGAGCAGTACGGCGGCGTGGGCACGTTCCTCGACCTGGTCGTGGTCCTCGAGGAGGCGGGTCGCGCCCTTTTGCCCGGACCTTTCTTCTCCACCATGGGCCTGGCCGTGCCCGTGCTCATCGAGGCCGGAACCGAGGCCCAGAAGAAAGAGGTGCTGGGCGCCATCGCCGAAGGCGCGGCCCGCTCGACCCTCGCGTTCACCGAACCTTCAGGCCGCTGGGACGCGGACAGCATCCAGCTGGCCGCCAAGCAGAAAGGAGGCGGGTGGCAGCTCGACGGAGTGAAGCTCTT
>VBJE01000046.1:6387-12267 GCA_005879675.1 Chloroflexota bacterium | reverse complement strand
CCAGCCGACTATGGCCCCCATGATCAGAAACCCGATCAGATGCATTTCCGAACCTCCAAGGTGCGTGTGGGCTAACCGCTGAAGCGGCCTCAATTGGTTAACCCGGCGCCGACCGGGACTACCTGAGCCCTCCCGCGTCCTTATATATGTGCCGGCCCAATAAGGCTCTCCCCACCAGGCCGATCACCGAAGCGGGCGAGCCGAGCACGTCGGACGCTGTGAAACGAAGGACGCGGTACCCGGCGTCGAGCAATCGATTCTGGCGCCGGTTGTCCGAGGCGAGGCTGTCGCGATGTGTCGCCCCGTCGTACTCGATCGCCAGGCGGTGTTCCGGATCGTAGAGGTCGACACGAGCGGGGAAGGGTTCGCCGAGTGATGCCTGGACCTGCGGTCGGGGAAGGCCGGCGAGCACCAGCCGCATCCGGAGACGGGTCTCCATGGGGCTTTCAGTGGCGGGTTCGGCGAGCTCGACGGCGCGTCGAAGCCTGGCCACGCCGCGGCGCCCGGTGTGTGAATCAACCCATGCCCGCAATTGCTGCTGCGAAACCAATCGGCCATGAAGTGCTGCATCAAGGATCACGACGGCCTCGACAACGTCGGGTCGGGATGCCAGCTCGGCGACGGTCCGAAGCGGCGACGTTACGCGAAGGCCGTTCTGGACGACCACATCGTCCTCTGCGAGTCGCGATCTGCGGATGGTGATCCCCGCCAGGTGTGCTGTCTTCGTTGGTGGCGGGAGCGTCGCCTCGACGGCGACGGGAGGTTTGGGGTCAAGACCATGAAGGAAGGCAGCGGTACACCCGGAGAACACGGCACTGCGCGGCAGACGGCGCGACGCGGCCGTCAATCTGATCAGCGGGGTATCCGTAGACGCGTAGAAGCCGCCACCCAGCCTTATCCACTTGCGGCCGACCAGTTGGTGCTTGGTTAGCCCATACGCCCGGGCTTCCGAGAAGTGAAAAGGCTCCGGCAGATCTTCTGGCACACCTTGACCGTCGCCCGAAGCACGGGCAAAAACAACCCACCTCGTTAACGACTGTCCCGCCAGTTGGCATTTCTGGTCCGCCGAACGCCAACTGATGGGACACTCGCCGCACCCCTTCCCAAAAGTGGTATTGACCACTTGCCGCGTTTGTGCTTTACTTCCCGGGTCGTGAGCTCCAGAGGGCAGTACCACTTCCAATGAGTAAGCAAGAAGAGACCCGCGACCGGGTCCTCGACCTGGTCGAGTCGCTCGCCGTCGGGCAGCCCATCCCCGCCGAGCGCCAGCTCGCGGTCGACCTCGGGGTCTCGCGCCTGACGGTCCGGGCGGCGCTCGACGAGCTCGTCCGCGACGGCTACCTCGACCGCCGCCACGGCAGCGGCACCTACGTCACCGAGCCCAAGATCGCCCAGCCGCTGACCCTCACCTCCTTCAGCGACGACATGCGGCGCCGAGGCATGGCGCCGGCCAGCCGCACCCTGGAGCTGACCACCACGCTTGCCGGCGCGCGCCTCGCCCACCGCCTGGAGGTGTCACCCGAGGCGCGCCTCGTCAGGGTCAAGCGCCTCAGGCTCGCGGACTCCAGGCCCATGGCCATGGAGGTCCTCCACGTCCCGGAGGTCCTGGTGCCAGGCCTCACCCGCTCCGACTTCGAGGACCGCTCCTTCTACGAGCTGCTGCGCGACCGCTACGGCATCATCATCGCCTCGGGCACGCAGTCGATCGAGCCGACGGTGACCAACGAGGAAGAGTCGGAAGTCCTCGGGGTTCCTCTCCATACGCCTGCCTTTCTCTTCGAGCGGACGACCGTCTCCGAGTCAGGACGGATCGTCGAGTTCGTCCGCTCCATCTACCGCGGCGACCGATATCGCCTGGTCGCCGACCTGGTTCCGCAGCGGAGCCGCAACGGGCGCTCGGCCGGCGCCCTCCGCGGCCCGTCGGTGGTGGCCGGGGAACGTGATGGCGACCATCAGGATGGCGCTCCGGCGCCGCATTCTCGAAAGAGGGGGAAATCGCCTAAATGAGATTTCGGAAACCCTGGGTGACCGTCGTCTCGGTTGCCGTCGCGATCATCGCCGCCGCGTGCGGCGGCACCAGCAGCGACAACAACAACTCGGCCAACCAGACGGGCACGCTCACCGTCTGGCTGATGAACGGCAGCGCGCCGCAGACCGTGATCGACCAGGTCAACGCGGACTTCAAGACCAAGTACCCGAACGTCACCGTCAAGGTCGAGATCCAGCAGTGGGGTGACATCGGCACCAAGCTCGACACCGCGTTCGGGGGCAGCACGCCGCCCGACGTAGTCGAGCTCGGCAACACGTTGGTGGCCAAGTACGCCGCGGCCGGGGCGCTCGAGGACATCACGGGCAAGAAGGCGAACTTCGACAACTCCAGCACCTGGCTGCAGTCCCTGACCGACTCCTGCACCCAGAGCAGCAAGCTGTACTGCGTCCCGTACTACGCGGGCAGCAGGGCCATCATCTACCGCAAGGACTTCTTCGCCTCCGCAGGCGTCACGCCTCCTGACAGCATGGACGGCCTGCTCACCGCCGGCCAGAAGCTGATGACCGCGCACCGGTCAGACGCCAGCTTCTCGGCCCTCTACTACCCAGGCAAGTACTGGTACGCCGCGCTTCCCTTCGTCTGGGACTTCGGCGGCGACATCGCCACCCAGTCCGGCGGCAAATGGCAGGGCTCGCTGAGCTCGTCTCAGGCCCAGCAGGGCCTGACGACCCTCAACACCCTGGTCAGCAGCCTCTCCCGCGCCGACAAGAACGGCGACGAGGCCAAGCAGGACGCGGCCTTCGCGCAGGGCCACGTCGCGATGATCATCGCCAACGGCTGGGAGGTCGGCGTGATCCTGGACCCGAAGGCGGGCAACCCCGCGCTGAAGGACCAGCTCGGCGCCTTCCCGATCCCGAGCCACACCTCGGGCCAGACCGCGCCAGTGTTCCTCGGCGGCTCCGACCTCGGCGTCGCCGCGCGGAGCAAGCACCAGGACCTCGCGAACGCCTGGATCGCGACGCTCACCGGCAACAAGCACATGGCCGACATGGCGACCGTGGGCGGGGTCATCCCCAACACGACGTCGATGCTGAACCTCGGCACCGGCATCAACACGACCTTCTACAACGCCGCCAAGAACAGCAAGTTCGTGCCCAACTCGCAGAACTGGGCCAGCGTCGAGAACGCGAACGTGCTTCCCGACATGCTCGTCAAGATATTCACCAAGCAGCAGAACATCGCCGACGCGACCAAGGCCGCGAGCGACAGGATCACCACGATCCTCAACGGCGGCGGTTAGCACAGCAAAGCAAGGGGGCTGGTTCGATGGGAGTGGCGATCACAACGCCTGACCTCGAACCGGCCCCTACCCGTCCGGGCCCGCTCCGCACCCGACTTCTTCCCTACGGGCTGGTGACGCCGAGCGTGGCCGTGATCGGCGGCATCCTCGCCTTCCCGTTGGGCATGCTCGTGTGGCTCTCGCTGCAGCACTACGGCCTGCGCGAGCTGATCGCGCACCAGGGCGAATGGGTATGGCTCGACAACTACCGGGCGATCCTGGTCGACCCTCTTTTCCGGCAGGTCATCTTCCGCTCGCTTGCCTTCACCTTCGCGTGCGTCGTCCTGACCGTGGTGCTGAGCACGCTGATCGCGCTGCTTCTCCAGAGAGTCAGGCGCGCGGTTCGAGTGATCGTCATGAGCGCGCTCGTGTTCGTCTGGGCGACGCCGGTGATCGTGACCGTCGACATCTGGCAATGGATGTTCGACTACGAGTTCGGCGTCATCAACTACCTGCTGACGCAGCTGCACGTGGGCAACTTCATCCACCACAACTGGTTCGACAACCCGCTGCAGGGCTGGGGCGTGCTGGTGGTGGTCGCCGTATGGGGAGCCATCCCATTTGTGACCATCACCGTGTTCGCCGGTCTTCTGCAGGTGCCGGGCGAGCTGCTCGACGCGGCGCAGGTCGATGGCGCCGGGGGGTGGCAGAGATTCCGCTTTGTGACCGCTCCGATGCTCAAGCCGATCTTTCTGATCGCCACCTGCCTGTCGACGATCTGGGACTTCGGCATCTTCAACCAGCCCTATGTGCTTCTGAACCAGCGCCCCAGCTCCGACTACTACACGATCGCGATCTATTCCTACCGCGAGTCGTTCGGGGTTTCGCAGTACGGCCTCGGCGCCACGATCGCGGTCCTCATGGTCATCGTCCTCGTCGTCGTCACCTTCCTTTACGTGCGCGAGACCCTGAAGGTGGCGGAGATCCAGTGATCGCGCGCGAAGCGGCGCGGGGCGTGCAGGCCGGGCGCGGGCGCGCCGAGACGCAGACCCTTACGAGCGTGCGAGCCGGCCGGCACCTCCGGCAGCTCGCCTTCGACGTGACCGGCATCGCCGTCGCGGTCGTGATGCTCTTTCCCATCTACTGGATGGTGATCACGGCCTTCAAGCCCGGTCGCGACATCCTGACGCTCGAACCCAAGTGGTTTCCCGCGCCGTTCACCCTCGACAACTTCAAGGATGCGATCGCCCGTCCCTATTTCCTCGAGGACGTGCGCAACAGCCTCGTCATCGTGGGCGTCATGCTCGTTCTGGCCCTGCTGATCTCGTTCCTCGCCGCCGTCGCCACCGCGCGGTTCGGCTTCCGGGGCCGCAACGCCTTCCTGGTGATGATCATCGGCGTCCAGATGGTGCCCCTGAACGCGCTGATCATCCCGCTCTACCTCATGCTCGACGGCGTCGGCCAGACCGACGCGCTGCCGGGCGTCATCGCCGTCTACCTCGCGGTCGTGCTGCCGTTCATGATCTGGACCCTGCGCGGGTTCGTGGCCAACATCCCGGCCGAGCTCGAGGAGTCGGCCATGATCGACGGCTGCACGCGCGTCGGCGCCTTCTTCCGGATCACGTTTCCCCTGGTCGGGCCGGGCCTGGTGGCGACCGCGATCTTTGGTTTCATCCAGGCCTGGAACGAGTACATCATCGCGTATGTCCTGCTGTCGAGCCCCGGCAACCAGACGCTGACCGTGTGGCTGGCCTCCTTCACCACCAACCACGGCCCGGAGTGGGGGCCGCTGATGGCGGCGGCGACGCTCACCGGCCTGCCGGTGGTCGCCTTCTTCCTCCTCCTGCAGCGCTACCTTGCGGGCGGGCTGACGGCGGGGGCGGTGAAGGGATGACGCCGCGCGAGCAGCTCGCCCTACGCTGCCTGCTTGCCGGTTTCGACGGCAGCGCCGTGCCCGACTGGATGCGACGCCGCGCGGCGCAGGGTCTGGGCGGGGTCGTGCTGTTCGGACGGAACGTCGACACGAAAGAGAAAGTCCGCAAGCTGACCGAATCCCTGCACGCCGAGCGCCGCGAACTCGTCGTCGCGATCGACGAGGAGGGCGGCGACGTGACGCGTCTGGAGGCCAAGGTGGGCAGCTCCTATCCGGGTAACCTTGCGCTCGGCGCGGCCGACGACCCCGACCTGACGACCCGGGTCGCCGCCGCGATGGGAGCGGAGCTCCGCGCCCTGGGCATCGACCTGGATCTCGCGCCCGTCGTCGACGTCAACACCAACCCGCTCAACCCCGTGATCGGCGTGCGGTCATTCGGCTCCGACGCACGCGCCGTCGCGAAGCACACAGTGGCGTGGATCGCCGGCATGCAGGGCGCGGGCGTGGCCGCGTGCGCCAAGCACTTCCCGGGCCATGGCGACACGGCGACCGATTCACATCTCGCGCTGCCCGTGGCGGGCGAGGATCCGCGCATCCGCGCCCTCGAGCCTTTCAAGGCGGCGATCACGTGTGGTGTGCGCGCAATCATGAGCGCGCACATCGTGGCCCCGACGATCGACGATCGGCCCGCGACGATCAGCCCGCGGATCATGACAGCGCTGCTTCGCGATGAGCTCG
>VBJE01000046.1:0-6343 GCA_005879675.1 Chloroflexota bacterium | reverse complement strand
GCTGGCCCTCGCGGCGGGCTGCGACGCGCTGTGCCTTGGCGGCGGACCAGATGACGGAGCGGTGGTCGAAGAGGTCACCGAGGCGATCGCCCGCGCAGTGCAGGATGGCCGCCTGCCCGAGGAACGTCTGACCGAAGCGGGTCGCCGCATGGAAGCCTTTGCCGGCCGGCATTCTTCCCCATTCATGGGGAAGTCCCCGGCAAAGCCGGGGGATGTGTCTTCCCCATTTATGGGGAAGTACCCGGCGCAGCCGGGGGATGGGGCGGGACTGGAAGCAGCCCGTCGCGCGATCTGCGCCGAAGGCGACGTACGTGTGCATGGCGAAGCCGCTGTCGTGCGCCTCGACTCGCCGAGCTCGATCGCCGCGGGCGATATGCCGTGGGGCATGGCCGAAGCCTTAGCTGCCCGCGGAGTTCGGATCACTGGGGACGCAGGGCGGCTCGTCATCGCCGTGCGCGACCTCCACCGCCAGCCCGAGAACCAGGCCACGGTCGATGCGCTCCTCGCACGTCATCCCGAAGGCATCCTGGTCGAGATGGGGGTGCCCGCGTTCCGGCCACGAGGGGCAAGTGCGTACATCGCCACCCACGGATCCGCCCGTGTCTGCGCGCAGGCCGCCGCCGAGTTGATGACAGGGTGAGCGAAGAAGTCCACCCGCGCGCCGACGAGCTCGACGGCCTGAGCGCGCTCGACTTCGTGAGCCTGATGCACGCCGAGGACGCGAACGCGGTCGAGGCGATCGCGCCCCACCTCGAGCAGGTGGCCCGCGCGGTCGAGGCCGTGGCGGACCGCCTTCGCTCAGGCGGCCGTCTCCACTACTTCGGCGCGGGCACCAGCGGCCTCGTCGCGGCGATGGACGCGGCCGAGTGCCCGGCGACGTTCGGCGTCGCCGCGGACCTCGTCCAGGCGCACACAGCGCTCGACGCCGGGCAGGAGGACGATCGCATCCTGGGCCAGGACGCGGCGCGCGCGGCCGCGCTTCGTCCCAGCGACGCGGCCGTCGGTGTCAGCGCGAGCGGGCGCACGGCCTTCGTCCTCGGCGCGCTCGAGGAGGCCACGGCGCGGGGCACGTTCACCATCGTCGTCACATGCAATCCGCGCTCACGCATGAGCCGCGGCGTCGACATCGCCATCGACGTCGAGACCGGTCCCGAGGTCATCGCGGGCTCCACCCGTCTGAAGGCCGGCACGGTGCAGAAGCTCGTGCTGAACATGCTCAGCACCGCGGTCTTCACGCGCTTGGGCCACACGCACCGCGGCCGCATGGTGGGCGTGGTCGCGGCCAACGAGAAGCTGCGCGCGCGCGCGGCCCGCATCATCGCCGACCTGGCCGGCGTCTCGGTCGACGAGGCGCGCAAGCGCCTGGACGAGGCGGGCGGCGACGTCCGCGCTGCGCTCGCCGGGGTGCGCGGGCGATGAGGACTCTGCTGCGCGGTCCGCTGCACGGTGCCGGTGCCTCCGACGCGGTGCTCGTCGAGGGCGAGGTCATCACGTGGGTCGGTCAAGGCCGGCCTCCGCAGCGGCCTGACGAAGAGGTGATTGCCGGGCCGGGGGAGCTGATCGCCCCGGGATTCGTCGACCTGCAGGTGAACGGTTTCGCGGGTCATGACGCGGCCGCCGGGGCGGACGCGATCGCGGCCATCTCGAACGCACTGCCCGCGACGGGTGTGACCGCGTTCCTCCCGACGATCATCTCGGCTCCAGTCGAGGTCGGGGCGGAGTTTGCGGCGGCCGTGGGGGCGGCGGCGGAAGCGACCGGGGCCCGGGTGCTGGGCGCCCACATCGAGGGACCGTTCCTCAACCCCTCGTTCCGGGGCGCCCACCTGCGCTCGCACCTTGCGGAACCCACGGCGGCGAACGTCGACGCCGTCCTTCGCGCGAGGCCGCGCCTGATCACGCTCGCCCCGGAGCTGCCGGGCGCGCTGCTGGCCATCGAGCGAATGCACGGCGCCGGCATCGTCGTCGCCGCCGGCCACACCGGCGCCGACTTCGAGCAGGGACGCAAGGCGATAGCGGCGGGCGTGCGTTTCGCGACCCACGTCTACAACGCGATGCCGCCGGTGCATCATCGCCGTCCCGGCGTCGCGCTGGCGCTGCTGCTCGACCCTCGCGTCACGACGGGTCTCATCGCCGACGGCGAGCACGTGCACCCTTCGGTGTGCGAGCAGCTGGTCCGCGTCAAGGGCCCGTCGAGGATCGCGCTCACGACCGATCAGACCTCGGCGGCCGGCGCGCCCGCCGGGACGTACGAGTTATCGGGGCGCCCGGTCCACAGCGACGGCAGGGTCGTGCGCCTGGAGGATGGCACGCTGGCCGGCAGCGCGGCGGCGATGCCGGATCTCCTCCGCCTGATGTCGCGCCTGCCGGGCATGACACCGCGGCGGGCGGTCAGCCTCGCATCGGTAGTGCCCGCGCGAGTGCTCGGCGAGCGCCGTCTCGGGCGGATCGGCGAAGGGGCCTGCTCGTGATCCTCGACGCCGAGATGCGGCCCAGGCTGACGATGATCCGTGGGGTGGTGAAATTCCGGCGATCCTCCTAGGCCTGGACATCGGCGGCTCCTCGAGTCGCGCGCGCCTCCGCAACGACCAGGACGTGATCGACGTCAGAGGGCCCGGAGCCAACGTGGCCACGCTCGACCGGCGCGTGGTCGACGAGCGGCTCTCGACTCTGCTCGGCCAGCTCGGCGGCGCGCGGCCGGAGGCGTGCTGCGCCGGCGCCGCCGGCGCTGAGGTTCCCGAGGCTCGGGCCAGGCTCCAGGGCCTGCTCGAGCAGAGGCTGCCGGGATGCAGGCTGAGCGTGGTTCACGACGCGCGCCTCGTCCTCGCGGCCGCCGGCGTGGACGTGGGAATCGCGCTGATCGCGGGCACCGGCTCGGTCGCGTACGGACGAACGGCAGGCGGGCGGGAGGCGCAGCGTGGCGGCTGGGGCTGGATGGTGGGCGACGACGGGGGCGGCGCGTGGATCGCCCGCGAGGCCGCGCGCGAGACCATGTTGCGCGTCGACGCAGGCGTCGAGATCGGCCCGCTCGGCGAGGCCCTGCTGGCCGCCTGCGGTGCCGCCGACGCAAGGCAGATGATCGCCAACCTCCACGCCATGCGCGAGCCGATGCAGTGGGCGAGCCTCGCGTCCACGGTGTTCGCGACCGCGGCGCACGACGCAGGCTCGGCGGAGGTCATCCGGCGCGCGGCCGGAGCTCTCGCGACGCTCGCCGCGGACATCCAGCGGACGCTCGGCATCGACGGCCCCGTCGTGCTGGCGGGCGGGCTGCTCCTGCACGAGCCGCGGCTCGAGCTGGCGCTGCGCGAGCAGCTGGCGATGCCTTGCGTGCGCCTCGAGCAGCCGCCGGTCGAGGGCGCTCTCCGGCTTGCCGAAGGGCTGCTCGCGTGAACCGGTTCCGGAGCGAGATCGCCGAGCAGCCCGAGGTCGCGACCCGCCTGCTCGCGCATGGCACGGAGCCGGCGGAACGGATCGCCTCGCGGGTCCGAGAGGCCGGTTCGCGCGGGTTCGTCATCGCCGCGCGCGGCAGCTCCGACCATGCGGCGCTCTACGCCAAGTACCTTTTCGGCGCGCGCAACCAGGCGCTCGTCGCGCTGGCGGCGCCGTCGCTCTTCACGCACTACGCCCGGCCGCCGCGACTCGAAGGCAGCTGCGCGATCGGCATCTCGCAGTCCGGTGAGTCGCCCGACGTCATCGCCGTGATCGACGGCGCCCGGCGCCAGGGCTGCCTCACGGTCGCCATCACCAACCAGGGGGACTCCAAGCTCGCGCGCGCGGCGGAGCTGGTGCTCCCGCTCGAAGCCGGGCCGGAGTTGAGCGTGCCGGCGTCGAAGACGTACACCGCGAGCCTGCTGGCGATGGCGCTCATCTCCCAGGCTCTCGATCCGGACCCGGACTTCGCGGCGGCGCTCGAGCAGGTGCCCGCCGCGATCTGGCGTGCGCTGGAGCGCGAGGAGGAGATCGACGTCCTCGTGCCGCCCCTGGTCGGGCCGCGTGCCGTGGTGCTCGGACGCGGATTCAACTTCTCCACCGCCGAGGAGATCGCGTTGAAGCTCAGCGAGACCAGCTACGTGCTGGCGCGTGCGTGGTCGGTGGCCGATTTCGAGCACGGTCCCATCGCGATCGCCGAGGCTGGGCTGCCCGTGCTGATCGTCGACGGTGGCGGCCTCGTCGCCGCCGACCTCGAGTCCGTCCGCGCGCGCCTCGAGGCCAAGGGCGCGCAGGTGCTGCACCTGTTCGACGTCTCAGGTCTGCCGGAAGAGCTGACTCCCATCCCACTGGCGGTACTCGGCCAGCTGCTTGCACACGATGTCGCGGTCGCTCGCGGCATCGACCCCGATCAGCCGCGCACCATCCAGAAAGTCACGCGTACCTGGTGACGCCGGGACCTCTTCGATGATGATGAGGGCGGGGGTCATCACGGCCATGCACGCGAGCGCCTCGTCGGCGGTCGTTGCGACCTCGACGGCGCATCCCGCGTGCTCGAGCTTCCTTCGCAGCCGCTCGCGGCCCGCCCAGTCGAGCCCGACGAGCAGCACCCACGGCGTGACCTCGTAGACGACGTCTTCATCGGCGGCAGGGGAAACCGCATGAATCGCCACTAAGCCGCCGTCAACCGCGCGACCTCTTCCCTCAGCAACGCGAGGTCGACAGGCTTGGTGAAGTAGCAATCGATGCCGATGGACTCGAGCGCGGCGCGCACGGACTCGGATAGGTCCGCGGTGAGAGCGATGACCTTGATCGGATGGAGGACGTACCTCCGGCGGAGCAGCTCCAGGACCTCGAGGCCGTCGTAGAGAGGCATGTGGACGTCGAGGATCACGAGCTCGAACTCTCCGCTCGTGCCCATCTCCAGCGCCCGGTTTCCGTCCGCCGCCGTGGCGACCTCGAATCCATGCGACTGGAGGAATGCCACCAGCAGGTCGGCGCTGGCGGGATCGTCGTCGGCGACGAGGATGCGGCCGGTCACGAGGCGAGGACTGGCCGGTCCCTATCCACCATCCTGAGGAATTCCTTCACCGCCATCCCGAACGTCCGCGTGTCGATCGGCTTGGAAATGTAACCGGCGCAGCCCGCGGCCAACGCATGCTCGCGGTCGCCGGCCATCGCGTGCGCGGTCAACGCGACGACCGGGATCGTTGCTGTCGCCGGGTACGCCTTCAGGCGCTTCGTCGCCGCGAGGCCGTCTTCGCCCGGCAGCTGGATGTCCATGAGGATCAGGTCGGGAGTGCGCTCGCGAAGCACCTCGAACGCCTCGTTCGCGGATCCCGCGACCTCGACCGCGTAACCCTCGAGCTCGAGCACCGAGCGCGTCAGGAGCTGGTTGGCCTCGTTGTCCTCGACGATAAGGATCAGCTGCCGCGCGCTCACGGAGAGCCGTTCCGGTGCGCGACCACGCGCCGGAGCAGGCCGACGATGTCCGAGTTCGCCACGGCTCCACGGCTCAGGATCTGCGACACCCGGCCGTTGAGGAGCCGCCTGTCGGCCTCGGTGAGGTTCGCCGCGGTGACGACCATGATCGGCACGTCTCGCGTCGCCTCATCCGCCCGCAGCGCCTCGACCACGTCGAACCCTGTGACCTCGGGCATCATCAGGTCGAGGAGGACGAAGTCCGGCTTTATCGATTTGGCCAGCTCGATCGCCTCTCGTCCGCCGGAGGCGGGGACCACGGTGAACCCCTCGGGCTCGAGGGTCTTGGCGAGCCAGTTCCGGTTGGCCGGCTCGTCGTCGACCACCAGCACCCGGATCTGTTCCTTCTCCCGGCCGGGCGAATGCTCCACGTGATACTGGTTCAAACGCTGGACGAGGTCGCGGCCGTCGACGGGCTTCACGAAGTAGTCGATCGCGCCGAGCGACATGCCCAGCTCGGGGTTGTCGACCACGCTTACGACGACGATCGGGATCCCGCTGGTGGCTTCGTCGCTCTTGAGGCGGGTGATCACCTCCCAGCCGTCGATCTCGGGAAGGATGATGTCGAGAGTGATCGCGGCCGGCTTCAGGCTGCGCGCCTTCTCGAGGGCTTCGGTGCCGGTTCGGGCCACGGCGGTGCGGTAGCCCGCGGCCACCAGCTGGCGCGTGAGCAGCTCGGCCGCGGCGGGGTCGTCTTCCACCACCAGCACCAGCGGGTCGGTGGCGTGGCCGTTCGAGGAGACTGCGACAGCAGGCGTCTCGGTGGTGGTCGCCGCACGGCGGAGAGGAAGGCTGAGCGTGAAGACGCTGCCCCTGTCGACGTCGCTCTCGACGCGTACGTCGCCGCCGTGCAGGGCGGCGAACCGCTTGGTGAGCGCCAGCCCAAGCCCGCTCCCTTCGTGCTTGCGACCCGGCCCGTGGTCGACCTGGTGGAACT
>VBJE01000154.1 GCA_005879675.1 Chloroflexota bacterium | reverse complement strand
GACCAGGTGTTTGACGGAGGTACTGCCATGTCATTGCTTCCCGGGCGAGGCGTCACCGCCTCGCTGATCGCCTTCCTCGTCGTGGGCGTGGCGTGCGCCCCGGGAGGGCAAACCTCGGGGGCGCCACTGCCAGGATGCAACTCAGGCACCACGCAGGCTCTCTTCTGGACGTCACACACGCCGCCTGACACCGACAGCGAGAAGAACATCGTCAACGCGTTCAACAAGCAGAGCACGACGACCTGCGTGAAGATGGTCGCGGTGCCCGGTTCGGAAACCGACATCGCCAAGCTGACCACCGCGGTCCGCGGTGGGTCGCCGAGCGCGCCGCGGCCGGCGTGCTCGAAGACCTGTCTCCATTTGGAGCCGCCAGCCTGGCCAGCAACTACCTGGACTTTGCCTGGAAAGAGGCTCTGTTCAAGGGCAAGCCTTACGCGCTTCCCGATGACACCGACGCGCGCGTCCTCTACTACAACAAAGACATGATGCAGGCCGCGGGCGTGGACGCCAGCCAGCTGGACATCGCCAAGGGCGCGCCCACGATCGACACCATTCGCACCATCGCGAACAAGCTGAACAAGAAGGTCAACGGCAAGTACACCGTGGTCGGCTTCGCGCCTCGGCTGAACCAGGGTTGGCACTACACGTGGGGCTTTGCCTACGGCGGCAGCTTCTTCGACGCGGCGTCATGCAAGGTCACGCCAGACGACCCCAAGATCGTGCAGGCCTTCAAGGACATGTTCTGGGACTGGTCCGGGCAGCTGGGAGTCAATGACCTCCAGACGTTCGAGAGCACCTACGCCCCGGACACGCCTCCACTTCCGCAAGCGCAGGACGCTTTCATAACCGCTCACCTCGGCATGGTCATCAGCGGTGACTGGGTGATCGGTCTGCTTCAGAAGTACGCCCCGAACATGCACTACGGGATCACGTACATACCGGTTCCCCACCAGGGCGACACGCCGGCGACGTGGGCCGGCGGCTGGTCGGTGGTCATTCCTAAGGGGGCCAAGAACTCCAAGGGCGGCTGGGAGTTCATGAAGTACTTCGCCGGCGAGCAGGGGCAGCGGACGTACACGAAAGAGACGACCCACATGCCCACCTGGAAGAGCTTGCTGACCGATGACAGCCTGTTCCCGGGTGACCACAAGCTCTTCGTCCAGCAGCTCGCCGTGGCCCACAGCCGTCCGGCGCTGCCGGTGGGAGCCTTCTACTGGGACCAGCTCACGATTGCGCAGAGCGCGGCGGAGCACCACAGCAAGGACCCGGCGACCGCTCTGAAAGAAGCGGCGACGGCGACCAACGCCAAGCTGCAGCAATACTGTCCGATTGCCGCATGAGCTAGCGATGCGGCCCTTGGTTGAGGAGGAGCGGCGGTGATCGCCGCTCCTCGTTTCCGTCCTCGGCTGACCGCCGAGGACTGGCGGAACCTGCGCACGGCGCTGCCGTTCATCGCCCCGTGGATCATCGGATTCCTGGCTTTCACCCTGTATCCGATCTTCTACTCGCTCTACCTGAGCTTCACCCACTACTCCGGCTTCGGAGACGCCACGCCCGCCGGGCTCGAGAACTACCAGCACATGGTCACCGACAGCCTGTTCTGGCAGTCGCTGGGCAACACCTTGTACTACACCGCGCTGGCCGTCCCCATCGGAGTGGTCGTGGCGATCGCGCTCGCGCTGATGATGAATCAGAACCTGCGTGAGGTCGCCTTCTATCGGGCTGCATTCTATGTGCCCTCCATCCTTCCTCTCTTCGCGCTGACGTTCATATTCATCGTCCTGCTCAACCCCGGCTTTGGGCTCGTGGACTACCTGCTCGGCCTGGTGGGGCTGCCCGCGGTCAACTGGCTGGGCGATGCCCGGTGGACAAAGATTTCGATCGTCCTCCTGGCGCAGCTCGGCGCAGGCGGTCCGGCCCTGATCTTCCTCGCGTCGCTGCGTGCCGTTCCGATCGAGCTCTACGAAGCCGCCCGGCTCGAGGGCGCCGGTCCGCTGCGCCGGTTCTGGAGAATCACCCTGCCGCTCATCACGCCGGTCATCCTCTTCGACCTGATCTACGGAACCATTCTCGGCGTGCAGATCTTCACCCCGGCGTTCGTGCTCGCCGGTGGTACCAGCGGCGGCGGGGCGTACACGACCGGCCCGGAGAACTCACTCCTCTTCTACGTCTACTACCTCTACAAGAACGCCTTCCAGTACAGCGACATGGGTTACGCGTCCGCGATGGCGTGGGTGCTGTTCATCATGAGCGTCGTCCTGTCCTTCGCCATCATGCGGTGGTCCCGCTACTGGGTTCACTACGAGGGCGCCTGATGACAGTCGCTCGCGAGGTGAGCACGACCCCGACGCTGGATCTGACGCGCAGGAAGGCGCCAAGCCCAGCACCACGGTTCAGGATCCCGCAGACGCTTCCGGCGCGGGTCGGGCTGATCATCGCGGCGGCACTTTTCCTGCTGCCCTTCTACTGGATGGCCAACTCGGCACTCAAAGACATCCACGAGCTGAGCAGCATTCCACCGACTCTGTACCCCCATGCCCCCGCCTGGGACAACTTCGTGAGCGCGGTCACCTACATCCCCTTCGGCACCTTCCTCACCAACTCGGTCATCCTGACCGTCGGCGTCACAGTGGGGTCGGCCATCTCCAACCCCCTCATCGCGTACGGGTTCTCGAGGATCAAGTGGCCTGGCCGCGACCTGGTGTTCGGGCTCGTGATGGCCTCGATCTTCCTGCCCTTTCCGGTCCTGATCGTCGCCCTGTTCGACATCTTCGCGAAGCTGCAGTGGGTGGACACCTTCCTGCCGATCATCGTGCCCGCGTTCTTCGGCAATCCCTTCTTCATCTTTCTGATGAGGCAGTACTTCCTCGGCCTGCCCATGGAGATCTCGGAACAGGCGCGGATCGACGGCGCCAACGAGTTCCAGGTCTTCCTGTTCGTCATCCTGCCGCTGGCCAAGCCGGCGGTGGCGGTGGTCATCATCTTTGCCGCCGTCCAGGCATGGGGCGAGTTTCTGACGCCGCTGCTGTTTCTACAGGACGAGTCGAAGTACCCGCTTTCGATCGGCCTTCAGTTCTATCGCCAATCCCACGATGTCTCGTACAACCTGCTGATGGCGGCTTCGACCCTGATCGTGCTGCCGATCGTCGCCCTCTTCCTCGTGTTCCAGCGCTTCTTCATCCAGGGCGTGACGGCGGGCAGCCTCAAAGGCTGAAGCCCTCGGCGGGCCGTCAGCTCACATGAAGGCCTGCCCGCTGTGAACGTCGAACAGGTGGATGTGCCGGACGTCGATACCGAGCCGGATCCGTTCGCCCCGGCGCACCTGGAGGCTGGAATCGACCCGGGCGACGATCCCGTCGCCACCGGCCATGCCGTAGATGAACTGGTCGCTGCCGATTCTCTCCGCGACGTCGATTTTCATCTCCAAAGTCGGGGTGCGCGGCGCTGGTCTGTCGCTGAGCGCTTCCGGCCGGATGCCGAGGACGGCGCGGTCCACCCGGGACGAGTACGGGAGCTCGACTTCGACCGCCGACCCCTTCAGGAACCGTCCGCTGATGGTCACGGGGATGAGGTTCATCGCCGGCGCGCCTATGAAGCCGGCGACGAAGACGTTCGTCGGATGGTCGTAGACCTCCTTCGGCGGAGCCACCTGCTGCAGGACGCCGTCCTTCATCACGGCGATCCGATCGCCCATGGTCATCGCCTCGACCTGGTCATGGGTGACGTAGATCGAGGTGGTGCCGAGCCCCTTCTGCACACGCTTGAGATCAACCCGAAGCTCGGCCCGGAGCTTGGCGTCGATGCTCGACAGAGGCTCGTCGAAGAGGTAGACATGAGGGTCTTTGACGATGGCTCGGCCCAGCGCGACGCGCTGTTGCTCGCCGCCTGAGAGCTGAGGCGGTTTGCGGCCCAGGAGGGATCCCAGGCCCAGAGCTTCCGCGGCGCGGAAGACGCGCTCCTCGATCGCGGGCCGGGCAAAGCCCTGCATGCGTAGACCGAACGACATGTTGTCGAAAACGGACATGTGCGGATAGAGCGCGTAGTTCTGGAACACCATCGAGACGTCGCGGTTGCGGGGCGGCACATCGTTGACAACGCGGTCGCCGATCTTGATGACGCCCTCGGTGATGGTCTCCAGCCCGGCCAGCAGCCGGAGCATCGTCGACTTCCCGCACCCGGACGGGCCGACGACGACCATGAACTCACGGTCCGCGACCTCCAGGCACAGGTCATCGACCGCGACGTCGCCGCCTGGAAAGTGCTTGGTGACGTGGACGAAGCTCGCCGATGCCATCGCCGCCTACCTGGCGGTCAGATTACCGCCCGAGACGCCTCTGCCTTCGACCGCGACCCACTCCCGGCGCTCCGCCGACCGGACGGCCGCGATCATCAGCGCCATGGTGCCAAGGTTGGCGCGCCCGGAGGTCTCCGGCTCCCGCCGGGCGCGGAGCGAGGCCGCGAACTCGGCGAGCGTCCCGGCCCGATCGATGTGGGCCATGGTGGGCAAGGCGATCGCTCGCGCTCTCCCGCGGCGCGGCGTCAGGGTGACGCGATCCTGCAGCATGTTGTCCTCTCCCCTGCTCGTCCAGAAAAGCTGCCCGCGCTCGAACTCCATGCTCCACTCCCCCGCCCACGCCGTCTCGGGTCCGGCGCTGATCCAGCTGCCCCGATAGCTCACCATCAGATCGCGTTCGAACAGCAGGGACGCAATGGCGACCGGCGGCCCGGCAAAGCCGCTCCACGCCGGGTTCCAGGCCTGGCACGAGACCGCGATGGGCGCTCTCCCGACGATGAGGCGCAGGAGGTCGAAATGGTGGATCGACATGTCGACGAGCAGCGGCTGGGCGTCGGTGTGATGCCGGCGTTTGGGGCTCGGCGGCGCCGCGTCGTTGCGTCGAAAATCGATCGCGACCTCGAACAGCTCTCCCAGCCCGCCCTCCTGGACGAGGCGGGCAACCGTCCGCACCGCGGGAAAGAAGCGATAGTTCTGGCTGACCATCAGGGTCAGACCCCTGGCCGCCGCCAGGTCGACCAGCTCCTGCGCGCACTCGAGAGTCTCGGCGAACGGTTTCTCGAGCAGGACGTGCAGGCCTCGCTCCAGCGCGGCTTTGCTGATGGGACCGTGCCCCGGCAGCGTCGTCGTGTTCAGGACCGCATCGGCCGCGAAGGCGTCGAGCGCCGCCTCGAGCGAGCTGAAGCACCGCTGCGGGGAAATCCCGGTCTCCTTTCGGAGCATGGCCAAGGAGTCGTCATCTGAGTCGACGCACGCGACAAGCTCCACGCCGTCCACCTCGGGGATCACCGTGCGGGCCCAGTCGCGGCCCCAGGATCCCATGCCCACCTGCACGACGCGAAGCATCGTCAGCCTCGTCCTACAAACGGCATCTTGGTCGCCATCACGGTCATGAACTGGACGTTGGCGTCGAGGGGCAGGCTCGCCATGTAGAGGACCGCCCGGGCCACGTGCTCGACGTCGATCCTCGGTTCCGGCACGATCTCGCCACCGGCCTGCTCCGCTCCCGCGGCAAGCTTCTCGGTCAGCTCGGTGGCCGCGTTGCCGATGTCGATCTGTCCGCACGCGATGTCGAACTTCCGGCCGTCGAGCGAAGTCGATTTCGTCAGGCCGGTGATGGCGTGCTTGGTGGCGGTGTAAGGGGCCGAGTTCGGCCGGGGAGCATGGGCGGAGATCGAGCCGTTGTTGATGATCCGACCTCCGCGCGGAACCTGGCTCTTCATCTGTTTGATCGCCGCCTGGGTGCAAAGGAAGACACCGGTCAGGTTGGTCTCGACAACCCTGCGCCACTCCTCGTACCCGAGCTCCTCGAGCGGCACCGCGGGCGCCCCCACGCCGGCGTTGTTGAAGAGCAGGTCGAGACGGCCGAAGGCGTCACGCGTCGCGGCGAACAGGGCATCAACCGAGGACGGGTCAGTGACATCGGTCGGGATCGCGACGCCGCGCGCGCCGAGAGATTCGGCCTCCCGTGCCGCCGCCACGAGGGGCTCTTTTCGCCGTCCCGCGAAAACGACGCCGTAGCCCTCTCGGGCGAGGGCAAGGCCCACGGCCCGTCCGATCCCGGTACCACCTCCCGTCACCACCGCGACCTTCATCCGACGTGATCGATCGGCGCCGGCGTCACCGGCTCACGATACCGCTCCAACCAAACCTCGGATGGAGCTGAGGCTCGACACGGTGTCGCGAGTTGATCTGTACTCAAGTCCTGTGGCGCCGCCCTAGGATTCTGAGCGATGCAACCACTGGCACCAAAGCTACTCACCGAGTTTGTCGGCACATTCGTGTTCTTTTCCGTCATCGGACTTGCTGGTCAGGCGGGACCATTTGGCCCTCTGGCCGTCGGGTTGTCCCTGATGGCGATGGTCTACATGGGCGGACACGTCTCCGGCGCGCACTACAACCCCGCGGTCTCGCTC
>VBJE01000153.1 GCA_005879675.1 Chloroflexota bacterium | reverse complement strand
CTCCGTGAACCTGCCCTTCCACTTGCTTCCGGCGACTGCGATCGAGCTCACGTGGTGGAGGCGCGCACCGATCCTCTGGGCGAGCTCGACGACGTGGCGCGTGCCGTCCACGTTGGCGCGCTGGTTGTCGGCCTCCGACGCCTCGAGGTCGTACACCGCCGCGAGGTGGAAGACGTCCGCGCCGCGCAGCCGAGCCTGGTCGGCGTCGCCCAGGCCTAGCGCCGTCAGCGTGATGTCGCCCTGCATCGGCTGCAGGCGGTCGCCGGCTCCGATGGACTCGATGAACGCTTCCAGGCGCCCTCGCGACCCCGGCCTGACGAGCACGAAGGTCTGTCCATCGCGCCGGGCCAGCTCGCGCAGGAGGTGGCGACCGATGAAGCCAGTGCCCCCGGTGACGAATCGCACCATCGGCCGAACTTTAGATCCGAACCTCACATCGGGGCGGCGCGACATTAATATGCCGCCATGCCTGATAATCCCCCGGCCTACCCCCCGCCTACGGGCGCTCCGTCAGCGCCCGGCACGCCGCCACCGCCCGTCTACCAGGGGCCCAGCGCGCCTGACTACGTCCAGCCGTATCTCCAGCAGCAGCCGTACGCGGGCCAGCAGCAGCCGTACCCCGCAGCCGGCTCGATTGGCGCCGGCGGCGCCGCCGGCATCCTGTCCCAGTTCACCGGCCGGGCCGCGTGGTCCTGTGGGATCGGCGTGGTCACGATCGTCGCGCCCTTCTTCTTCAACTTCGTCTTCTACCTGCTGGCGCTGGTCGGGCTGATCTACGGCATCCAGGCGATTCGGCGTGGGCAGCTGATCGGCGGCATCGTCGGCATCGTGCTCAACGTCATCGGCGGTCTCATCACGATCTTTCTGCTTCTGCCGAGCTAGACCTGGCTCCCGGCCTGCTCGCGGGCGGGGATAGCCAGCACCGGGAACAGCGCTGAAACCAGCGCCACGACCGCCGCCGCCCACAGGGCGGCGTCCATCGACCAGGCGATCACGGGGCCGGCGAGCGCAGAGCCGATAGGCGTGCCGATCCAGTTGACCGACATCGAGATCGCGAAAGCGCGGCCGAACCACGCTGGGTCGGTGCGCCGCTGGCGCAGCGTGAACAGCGCGACGTCGAACGGTCCGTTCGCGAAGCCGATCACGACCATCACCGCAAGCACCCACCCGATCGACCCCGCGAACGGGAGGAACGCCATCGCGGCGGCGCTCGCGAGGATCGGGCCGATCATGAGCTGGCGCTCCCGGCCCCGGGTGTCCATCCGCCCGGTCAGAAGTGCCGAGACGAGCCCCGCCGCGCCCATCGCGCCCCACAGGAGGCCGACCGCAACGGGCCCTTGCTGCAGGCGGCCCAGCACGAGCACGGGGATGGCGATGTTCAGCACGCCCCAGCTCAGGTTGAACGTGCTCAGCGTCAGGGCCAGGCCGCGAAGCGACGGGTTGCGCACGACGTAGCGCAGCCCGCGCCACGCGTCGACGAAGACGGACGGCCGCCCCGCTTCCATCGCTGTCGGGTCGTGGACGCGCGCCATCAGGGCCGCCGCCGCGACATATCCCACGCCCGTCGTGGCGATCGCCCACTCCGGGCCCGCGAAACCGACGAGCGCTCCGGCCAGCGGTGCGCCGAGCAACGTGGCGATGACATGACCGCTGCTGTCGAGCGCGTTCGCGCGCTCCCAGAGGTGTCGCGGGGCGAGGATCGGAAACAGCGCCCGCGCTCCGCTGTTGCTCAGCGGGAACGTCAACGACGACACGAACACGATCACCAGGAGCAGGGGCGCCGGAAGCTGGTGGCGCCACGACAGTCCCGCGATCAGCAATCCCGTCGCCGCCGCGATCAAGTTGTCGAGCATCACCAGCCGTGAGCGCCCGTAGCGGTCGAGAAGCGCTCCGGCGATCGGCGACACAACAAGCCCTGGCGTGACGGCGAGGAACGCGGTCAGGCCGGCCAGCTGCGGCGAGTGGTATCGCCCGAGGACGAACAGGATCAGCGCGATGGCGACCATCTGGCCGCTCACCCGTCCGATGAGAAGGCTGCTGTAGAGGTACGCGAAGCCGCGCACTCGCAGGAGCGCGCCGTACCCGCTGGTTGGCTTTCCTTCTACCTGTGGTTCGAGGCCGATGTCTTAGCCGGCCGCGACGCGGGCGCCGCGCCTAATGCTCATCTTTTGCCGGTATCACGAGAAGAGGAACTATCGCAGCAGCGGCGGTGAACGCGACCGCCACCCACAGCGCCCCGCTCAGCGACCAGCTGATCAACGGCCCGGCAATCGCCGAACCTACGGGAGCACCGGCGACGTTCAGCGACATCGAGATCGCGAAGACCCGGCCGAACCTCGCGGGGTCCGTCCTGCGCTGGCGCAGGGTCAGGAACGCGATATCGAACGGCGTTTCGACCAGGGCCACCAGGACCAGCGCGGCGGCGACCAGGGCGACTGACGTCGCCAGCGGCAGCGCGGCCATCGCGGCCGCGACCGCAAGGATCGATGCGGCCATGAGCCGCCTCTCCCTGCCGAGCGTGCGGATGCGGCCCACGATCAACGTCGAGACAAAACCGGCGGCACCGACGGCGCCCCAGACGTAACCGACGACGGCGGGGCCCTGATGGAGGCGTTCGAGGAGCAGGACCGGGACCGCGATGACCAGGCATCCCCAACCGACACCGTAGGCGAAGAACGTCAGCGCGAGACCCGCCAGGGTTCGATTCCGCAGCACGTAGACAAGGCCCGACCATGCCTCCTCGAGGACAGCGCGCTCGCGCTGCCGCAGCCCTGGGTCGCCGACACCGAGGATGGCCAGCCCGGCCAACGCAAACAGGGAGGCCGTCGCGCCGAGCGCCCATTCAGGCCCGACGAATCCGACCAGCAGACCCGCGAGCGGCGCGCCGATCACCGCCGCCAGCACGTGGCCGCTGTTGTCCAGCGCGTTGGCCCTTTCCCAGAGGTGCCCCGGAACGACCGTGGGGAACATCGAGCGCGCGCCCGCCGCGCTCAGCGGCCCGGTCAGCGAGGCGGCGCCGCAGATCCCGAGCAGGAGGGCCGGCGGCAGACGATGGCTTGCGGACAGCGTGGCGATCAGGAAGAGGGTCCCGGCGACGACGGCGTAGTCCACCGCGATCAAACGAGCCCGGCCGTAACGGTCGAGCAGCGCGCCGGCGACCGGCGAGAGAACCAACCCAGGAAAGATCAGGACAAACGTCGCGGCGCCGGCCAGGGGCGGCGAGCCGTACCGCGACAGGACGAAGAGGACAAGGCCCACGGCCAGCATCTGACCGGCGATCCGACCGAGCAGAACACTTATGACCAGGCGCGGGAAGCCCTCGACTCGAAGGAGCGCGCCGTAGCCGAGCTCGCCCGGCGGCTCGGGTTGCTCTTCGGGGCCCTCGCGAAGTCCCGGCAAAGCCTCTGACTTCGTGGGGTTATCCGCCGACGGCGACGCGCGCGCGTCGGGAGCGCCCTGCCCCGTTGGCGGACGCCACGCTCTTCTTGCGGGCACGGGCGAGCGGGTCGCGCAGGTACTGGCCTGTGGCCGACTCCTTGTTCGCGGCCAGCTGCTCCGGCGTCCCCACGGCGATCACATAGCCGCCCTTCTCTCCCCCCTCGGGCCCCAGGTCGACCACCCAGTCCGCCGTCTTGAGCACGTCCAGGTTGTGCTCGATCACCACCACCGTGTTGCCGTGGTCGACCAGCCGGTGGAGCACCGCGAGCAAGCGCTCGACGTCCGCGTAGTGGAGACCGGTCGTCGGCTCGTCGAGGAGATACAGCGTCCGCCCGGTGTCGCGCCGCGAGAGCTCCGACGACAGTTTCACCCTCTGCGCCTCGCCGCCTGAGAGCTGGGTAGCCGGCTGTCCCAGCCGGATGTAGCCGAGCCCGACGTCGTGCAGGGTCCGCAGCTTGGTCTTGATCGCGGGCACGTTCTCGAAGACCTCGAGAGCCTCGTCGACGGTCATCTCGAGCACGTCGGAGATGGAGTGGCCTCGGAACTTGACCTCCTGTACCTCGCGCGAGTAACGCGTGCCATGGCAGACCTCGCACGGGACGTAGACGTCGGGCAGGAACTGCATCTCGATCTGGATGATGCCGTCGCCCTGGCACGCCTCGCACCGGCCGCCCTTGACGTTGAAGCTGAACCGGCCCGCCTTGTAACCGCGCATCTTCGCCTCAGGCAGGCTCGCGAACAGGTCGCGGATGTGCGTGAACATTCCCGTGTACGTCGCCGGGTTGCTTCGCGGCGTGCGTCCGATCGGCGACTGGTCGATGTCGATCGCCTTGTCGAGCTGGTCGAGCCCCTCGACCGCGCGGTGCGGCCCGGGCCGCTCTTTGGCGCGGTAGAAGTGCTGCGCCACCTTGCGGCTGAGGATGTCGGTGATCAGCGACGACTTGCCCGAGCCGCTGACGCCGGAGACGGCGACGAACGTCCCGAGCGGAAGCGCGACGTCGATGTTCTTCAGGTTGTTCGCCTGCGCCCCGCGGACCACGAGCTGCTTCCCGCTTCCCTTGCGGCGGCGCGTCGGGACCGGGATCATGCGGTCGCCCCGCAGGTACGCCGCGGTGAGCGAGTGCGGGTCGCGGAGCACCTGGTCCACCGGTCCGGCCGCCACGATCTCGCCACCGTGCTCGCCCGCCGCCGGGCCGATGTCCACCATGTAGTCGGCCGAGCGGATCGTCTCCTCGTCGTGCTCGACCACGATCAGCGTGTTGCCGAGATCGCGGAGGCTGAGGAGCGTGTTGATGAGGCGCCGGTTGTCGCGCTGGTGGAGGCCGATCGATGGCTCGTCCAGGATGTAGAGCACTCCCATCAGCTTTGACCCGATCTGCGTCGCGAGCCGGATGCGCTGCGACTCGCCGCCGCTGAGCGAGTTGGCGCCGCGCTCGATCGTCAGGTAGTCGAGCCCGACATCGATCATGAACTGCAGCCGTTCGCGGATCTCCTTCAGGATGCCGCGCGCGATCAGGTGCTCCCGCTCGGTCAGGTCGAGCTTGCCGAAAAACTCGATCGCCTTGATCACCGAGAGCCGGGACACGTCGGCGATGCTGTTCCCGCTGACGGTGACCGCCAGCGATTCGGGCTTGAGCCGGCTTCCCTTGCAGGCCGGGCACGGCTTGTCCGACATGTAGCGCTCGAGCTCGGCCTTCAGGTACTCCGACTGCGTCTCCTCGTACCGCCTCTGCAGGTTGGCGACGACGCCCTCGAACGGCGCCTCGTACCACCGAGAGTGGCCGTACTGGTTCTTGTAGCCGAAGCGGATCTTCTTGTCGCCGGTGCCGTTCAGCAGCAGGTTCTGCTGCTGCTTCGGCAGCCTCGACCACGGCTTGTCCATGTCGATCCCGAAGTACTTGCTGACCGACTCGAGGAGCTCGGGGTAGAAGAACTGCGACCGGCTCCACGCCGCGATCGCGCCTTCGCGCAGCGAGAGCGACGCGTCGGGCACGACCAGGTCCGCGTCGACCACCAGCTGCGAGCCGAGGCCGGTGCACACCGGGCAGGCGCCGTGCGGGTTGTTGAAGGAGAAGTTCCGCGGCTCGGGCTCCGGCACGCTGGTGCCGTCGTACGGGCACGCGTAGTCCTGCGACATGTTGATCTCTTCCCCATTGTCGACAGGGGCGATGATCACCGACCCACCACCCAACCTGGCCGCGGTCTCGATCGAGTCGACGAGTCGCGTTCGTTGCTCCGGACCGACCACGATCCGGTCGACGACGACCTGCACGTCGTGC
>VBJE01000152.1 GCA_005879675.1 Chloroflexota bacterium | reverse complement strand
GGCACGCTCAAGACTCTAGCCTGTAGCCGATGACCCAGCCGGCGGTCGAGCTGACGGACGTCTCCAAGCGCTACGGCGAGGTGCAGGCGCTGCGCGACGTGAGCTTGAAGATCGAGCCCGGCGAGGTCGTGGCCATGCTCGGCCCCAACGGCGCCGGCAAGACGACCTCCATCAGCATCATGCTCGGAGCCCGCAATCCGACATCGGGCACAGCACGACTTTTTGGCCTGGACCCGAAGGACCTGAAGGCCCGCAGCCGGATCGGCGTGATGCTCCAGGAATCGGGAGTGCCCGGGATGCTTCGGGTGACCGAGATCGTCGACCTGTTTGGCTCGTACTATCCCTCGCCGCTGCCGACCGCCGAGGCGATCGCGATGGCGGGACTCGAGGAGAAGGCCCGCAGCCTCGTCAAAGACCTGAGCGGAGGTCAGCGACAACGCCTCTACCTCGCGCTGGCCGTGTGTGGGAATCCCGACGCGCTCTTCCTCGACGAGCCGACGGTGGGCATGGACGTCGAAGGCCGCAGGCGCTTTCTCGAGGAGATCGGCGAGCTCGCGGCCAAGGGCCGCACCGTCGTCCTCACGACGCACTATCTGGAAGAGGCCGACCAGCTCGCCCGGCGCGTGATCGTGATCGACCACGGAAAGGTGATCGCGGATGCCAGCCCGGCCGCCATCAAGGCCCAGGTCGCGGGCAAGCGGGTCACCTTCACCACCACCGCCGTGCCCGACGAGGGGCAGCTCGACGGACTGCCGCTGAGCTCGAAGGTGATCGAGGGCCACCGCGTCCGGCTGCTGACCAATGAACCGGAGAACGTGGTGCGCGAGCTCTTCCGCCGCGGCGTGCAGGTCGAAAACCTCGAGGTGGCGGGTGCGGACCTCGAGGAAGCCTTTATCGCGATGACCCACCGCGAGGTGCATGCGTGAGCGCGGCAGCGGTCCGGATGACGACGGCCCCCGTGCTGCCGATGCTGGTCAAGCAGACATACGCCGAGTTCCTGAAGCTGCTGCGGGTGCCCGCCTTCAGCGTCACCAGCATCGTGCTGCCGTCGATGTTCTACGCCTTCATCGGCCTCGGCCAGGCCCAGGAGCCGCTGTATCGAGGCGCGAGCGTGACTTTCGGCCAGTACTTTCTCGCGTCGATGGCGCTGTACGGAGTCGCGAACGTGATGGTCCTGGGCTTCGGCATCTCGCTCGCGAACGAGCGCGGCCAGAAGCAAGACCTGCTCATGAAGTCCACACCGCTCCCCGCGGCCGTGTACTTCACGGCCAAAGCCCTGTCAGCGCTGGCCATCGCGCTGATCTCGATCGTCGCGTTGAGCGTCTTCGCGAGCATCGCCGGTCACGTGCAGCTCACCGGCGGGCAGTGGCTGACGCTCATGGTCCGCGCCATGGTGTGCTCCATACCGTTCATCGGGCTCGGGTTTGCCCTCGGTTACCTGGCCGGACCGAACTCGGCGCCGGCGGTCACAAACCTGATCTACCTGCCGACCGCGTTTGCGTCAGGACTCTTCTTTCCGTTGAGCTTGCTCCCGCATTTTCTCCAGCAGATCGCGCCGTACCTGCCGCTCTATCGGGCCGCGCACCTCGTCTGGAACTCGGTCGGAGTGCCCGAGGATGACATCACGGCCGACTGGCTCTACATGGGGGCCTACACCGTTGCTTTCTTCCTGCTCGCGCTGTGGGCTTACCGGCGCGACCAGGGCAAGAAGTTCAACTAGCCCAGAGCTGGTCCGGCACCTCGGTCCCGAACGCCTCGATGTGACGCGCGCAGAAATCCTCGCGAGTGTACTGATGCTCGATGGTGCCGACGTGCTCGACCGCGTACGTCGCCGCCAGCGACGCCACGCACCCGGCCTGACCCAGCTCCAGACCTCGCAGCAACCCGGCCACCAGCCCGGCGCGGTACGCGTCGCCGGCACCCGTCGGGTCGGCCTCACGCATTGCCGGGGCCGCCGGGACCTCGACCGAGCCGTCACGGGTGGTGATTCGGGAGCCGTTGCGGCCCAGCGTCGTGACGACGATCTCGGACAGCTCGAGCAGGCCCTCCGTGTTCCGCTTCGTCCGCTCCTGGATGAGCTCGAGCTCGTAGTCGTTGCCGATCACGATCCACGCGCCGGTGGTGCTGTCGGTCACGTCCGCACCGTCCATCATCGGCAGCTGGTGCGCGGGGTCGTACACGAAAGGCACTCCACGCTCGCGGCATTCGCCGACCAGGCGCTTCATCGCGCCCGGATCGTTGGGCCCGATGATCACGGCCTCGATGTCCGCCGGACCGTCGTCCAGCCCGAGCATCGCGGCCTTCCACATCGCGCCGCCGTAGTAACCAGTGAGCTGGTTGTCGTCCATGTCGGTGGTCGTGAAGCCGGTGGCGCTCATCTCGCCGTCCAGCAGTCGCAGACCGCGGCAGTCCACCCCGCGCGCCTCGAGCCAGTCGCGATACTCGGCGGCATCGATTCCGGCGGTGGCGAGCACCGCGGCGGGTTGGCCGAGCAGCGCGAGGTTGTAGGCGTAATTGCCGGCGACGCCTCCCCTTCGCTTCTGCAGGTCGTCGACCAGGAAGCTCAGGTTGAGGATGTGCGTCTTGTCGAGGAGGATGTGGTCTTTGAAACGTCCCTTGAAGCTGAGGATGTAGTCGTAGGCGATCGAACCCGTGCAGAGGACCATCGAACCTCGACGAAGGCTAGCGGAAATCGTAGAGGGAACCCTGCCGGGTTCCCTCTACGCCGCGGCGCTCAACGGCCGATCTCGGTCGATCGCACCGCCCACGGCGATGCCGGCCGGATTCGCGCCGCTAACTCCCTCCGGAACGGAATATTTACCAAAGCAGCGTGGCACGCTGCGTCTGGCAGCAGGAAGTGACGCGAGTTGCGGCCGGAGTGAATCCGGCCGCCATGACGACGTACTGGTTAGGCGGCCCGGCGGCGAGCCGCGCGAACCCGCCGGCGCGCGGGCTTGCGCTCGGCCTGGCGCTGAAGTGTCAGGTCGCTGGCCTGCTCGAGGCGGGTGGCGGCGCGGGCGATGGTCTTGAACGATCCGTTGAAGATCCTCAGCGTTCGCTTGGCGACGTCGCCCACCACGTCCTGGCGGCGGGCCTGGACCTTGACCAGGTGCAGACCCTTGATCGCAAGCTTCTCCGGCAGCCTGTCGTTGACCTCGACCCCGAAGACGGTCACCTTGTCCGGGATCAGGGCGGTCAGGCGGCGGTTGATCCGGCGCACGGCCGGCGTGCCCTTGCGCTCGAAGCTGCGGGCCTGCTTGCGGACGGCCCGAACGGGGTCCGACGCTACCTCCGCGGCGGCCTTCGCGGCCCCCACGGCGAACTCCTCGACGGCGGTTGCGGTGTCGGCGAACTCACTGCTCATGTCTTTCTCTCCTTCTCGGTTCTTGACGCAGCATAACGCAGCGCGTCAATCGCCGTCAAGGCCGGGCTTCAGGCGCTCGATGAGCGCTTGGGCGGCGGGCCCGAAGACGTCGTAGTGGGCAACACGTCGCCGCTTCTCGGGCTGGATCCACTCGGGCCGCAGCCCGTGCTGAAGGCCCCATTCCGCCAGGGCCGGCCGCAAGCCGATCACGTGCAGAAAGGGCTTCTCCCGAGTGAAGCCGCGAATCGTCGACCCGTGGTACGAGTCGAAGTTGCGGTGGACGGCGATCCCGCCCTCTTCGGCGAACGCGATCGCCTCTTTGATCTGCCTGCGCTCAAAGTACCTTTCGCGCATCGGGACAGATAGAACGGTAGGCGCAAAGCTGACATGGCCTTTGGGCATGCTCCCCCCGCAGCGCGAAGTCGCCGGCACCGATGCGCTGGGCCGCATCGCCCACGCGCTGCTCGACCGCGGCGTCGTCGGGCGCGACGTCGTGCAGCACCCCACGGCGCATGTCGAAGAGGATCAACCGCGGATCGCGGCCACCCGGCAGCAGGCCACGTCGCGCGGCAACGCCGTAGATACGCAGCTGCAGCGAGTACGCCTCGATGAGCGCGGCGTCGAGAGTCGCGTTGGTCTTGAAGTCGACCAGCGCCACACGGCCGTCGACTTCGCAGACGCGGTCGACGAGCCCGCGCACCCGCGTCGCGCCGATGGCCATGTTGAAGCCCGCTTCGACCGCGAGCGTCCTGGCCGAGGCCAGCGGGTGCGCGAGGTAGCGCGCCAGCATGTCGCGGCCCGCCTCGGGACCGCGGTACAGCGCCAGCAACTCGCCGCCGGTGTTGTGCCACGCCGCGAGCGCCTCGTGCACGGCCGCGCCCAGCTCGGTGGAGCCCGCCGCGCGGACGTGCGCGGGCTGCAGCTCGTCCGGCGGCGCGGGCACACGCCACACATGCGCAAATCGGTAGCGGACCGGGCACAGCTCGAAATCGTGGAGCTGGGAGAAGCTCAGCTCGACCTGCATCGGCGGAGCCGCCGGCTCGCGCGCGCCGGCGGGCTGGATCTTCTCCAGGCGGTCCAGCACGGCGGTCACGACCGACGAGTCGTCGCGGACCTGGCCGTTGCCGGCCCTGGGTACCGGCAGCTCCAGCTGCTCCGCCTCCACCACAGTCGCCGACTCCGGGTGCGCGAGGGCCCAGCTCAGGATCTCGGCGAAATGGTCATGATCCTCGCCGTTCGTCCCGACCTCGTGCACAGCATGCTCCTCGCGCGTGGCGGTGACGTACAGGGCGTCCTTGGCGCGGGTGAGGCCGACGTAAACGATGCGCCGGCGCTCGCCGATCGCCAGCGCCACCGCCGGCGCGCCGGGCGAGGTCTCGACGTAGCGCGGGTGCTTCTCGCCGCGCCAGTTCTTCATCACGAAACCGAGTTTGTCGGGATCGAAGAAGAGCCGCTCGGTGTCCCGCGGCCGCGGCGGCCTCAGGTTGACTAAGAACACGACCGGGAACTCGAGACCCTTGGCGGCATGAATGGTGAGGAGGGACACGGCCTCGGCACCCGCCGCCTCCTCGGCCGCCTCGCCGACCGGAAGCTCGGCGTCGATCACCTGGTCCAGGTGACGGACGAAATCGCCGATCCCCGCCATCGCCAGGTCGCGCTCGAAGCGGCCTGCAAGCTGGAACACCTTGCGCAGGTTGAGAAGCGCGCGCGGGCTTCCGTCCCGCTGCGCGCGCAGCTCGGCCCAGCGCAGATAGCCGCTCTCTTCGAGCAGGCGATTCAGCATGTCGGCGACGGTGAGTGCGTCGCGCAGCCGGCCGACCCGGTCGGTGAGCTCGATGAGCCGCACCGCCTCGCGGGCGACCTTCGGCTCCATCTCCGGAAATCCCTCGTGCGCCGACTCCTCGAAGCAGTCGCGGAGGCGCATCCCATCGCGTCCGAAGCGGCGCGAGGCGAGCCGGTACATGCCTCCGTCGGCAAGTCGCACGATCGGACCCTGCAGGAGGCGGACGAGGGCGCCGTCGTCCAGCGGATTCTCGGCCAGGCGCAGCAGGGCGAGCACGTCCTTGATCTCCTGCCGGTCGAAGAA
>VBJE01000151.1 GCA_005879675.1 Chloroflexota bacterium | reverse complement strand
GGTTTCCAGGCGGTGATCTGGTTGATCCCGGCGTCCGCGGTGTGGGGGTCGATCAGGTTGCCGCTGTGGTCCCCGTGCAGGTAGCGGTCGACCATCAGCAGGCTGGCCTCCTCGCACGTGTGCTGCCTGTCGGCCCAGTTGCCGAGGGGCGCCTGGGGGGTGAACGGCACGGGCAGGAGGACGGCCGTCGGCAGGTTCACTGGCGGCTGGTCGGTCGGGTGTGAGCTGCCGGCCTGGATCGGGACCAGGTCGGGCGTCACGTACGTGATCTGCGGGCCGGCGCCGAAGAACGCGAAATAGACGCCCGCGGCGATGCCCAGCACCGCCACAAGGCCCAGGCCGAACATCCACTTCAGTACGCCCAGCATTCGTTCTTTAGAACTTCGATAGGCCGGTAAAGGTTGCGCACCGGCGGCGTCGAGTATAGGTGTGGGGCTTTACATCTCTATACCCCTTCACATCTCTATACCTTGCCTGAGTAACGGCGCTCGGGCCCGCGTTGTCCACGTGGAGGGATTCGCATAGAAGTCCAGATGAGCCGCGGGGGCGGCTTCCGGGCTGTCGACATCCGCTGGGGCGGAGTCGCGGCCGCCGTCTTGGTCGCGTTGCTGATCGGCGGCGCCGGCGGCGCTGCCGGGCGTCATTACTTGAACTCAAAAGTGGCCTCGCCGCCACTACCGGGAGTCACGGCGGTGCGTGCGCAGCCCATCCCCACGGTCGGCGTGGGGACCGTAGTACCACCGACCGTGCTCCCGGACCACATCCTGCTCCAGGTTCCGTTTACGACCCAGGCGCCGCTGAACAACTGGGCGCAGCACCAGGAGAGCTGCGAGGCCGCCAACCTCACCATGCTCTACCTCTACTGGAACAACAGCAAGGCGATCGTCATCGACCCGCGGAGCGCGGACAACTACATCCGCATGATCGACGGCTGGAAGTCCCAGCCCGACCTGAACGACACGATGACCGGTCAGCTTGCCCAGGCGCATTGGGGTTACAGCTACCGCCTCCTGCCCAACGACCCGCAGGTCATAGCGCAGCAGCTGTCAGCGGGTCGGCCTCTGCTCGCCGAGGTCCGCACGCACGCTCTCGGCAACTCCCATTACCCCGGCTACTCGAGTCATTACGAGCAGACGGGATGGTCGGTGCCGCACTTCGTGTTGATCATCGGCTACGACAGCACCGGCGTCTGGCTGAACGATTCCGGCATCTCGGCCGGCCGCGGCTACCACATCACGTACGCGCAGCTCACGCATGCGATCGCGAGCCTCGACCAGCATCATCCTGCGCTCAACGAGGGCAACGTCCTGCTGCTCGTCGCGCCCGAGGCCGCCCCAAAGATAAAGCCGGGGATGCTCTAGCCCATACTTCCGGGCCGTGACGGACACGGCCGAAGGCGCGGCCGAGCAGCTCGGCACGCGCGTCGTCAGCAACTCGCTGTTCATCCTTGCCGCCCGGACGGTCTCGCGCGTCGTCTCCCTCGTGGTCGTCATCGCCCTTGCTAACTCGCTCGGCGACTCCAACTACGGCCGCTACACCACTCTCGTCGCCTACTCGGGCCTGGTTGCGGTGCTGGCGGACCTGGGCTTCGCGCCCCTCTACACCCGCGAGGCGGCGCGCAACCGGCGCGAGCTTGGCGACTATCTCGGGACTCTGCTCGTCTTCAGGGTGGCCCTCGCCGCGGTCGCCGCCGTCGTCTTCGCGCTCGCGCTCGGCCTCGGCGCGGGACTCTGGAGCCTGGTCGTGCCGGGATGCGCGCTGCTGATCACCGGGGCCTACGCGAACCTTCTGCGCAACACCTTCTACTCGGTCGGCAGGGCGGAGTTCGACGCGGGAGCGATCGTCGCCGAGGTGCTCATCCAGGGCGCCCTCATCTTTCTCGGTGCTCGCCGTCACGCCGACGTGGGCTATTTCGTCTGGGCGTACAGCGCGTCCTACCTCTTCACGATCGTGTATTCGCTCGTGGTCATCCGGCTGTTCGGGCTGGGCAATGTCCGGCTCGGTCTCAATCTGGCCCTGGTTCGGCGCTGGTTGCCGCTGGCGCTGCCGTTCGCCTTCACCTTCTTCCTGACCAACCTCTACTTCCGCGCCGGGGTGTTGATCCTCCAGCAGTTCAGGTCCTTCGCCGAGGTCGGCTGGTACACGTTCGCCTACAAGCCTTTCGAAGCCCTGCAGTTCGTGCCGCTCGCGATCCAGGCCGTCGTCTATCCCTTGCTGGGCGTGTACTTCGTCAGCGACCCCTCGCGGCTGAAGGTTGCCTACGAGCGTTTCTACCGCGTCCTCATCCTGCTGGGCTGGCCGCTGACGGTCGGCACCTTCGTGCTCGTCCATGCGATCAACCAGCTCTTCAACCGCTCGGGCGCGTTCGCGCAGTCGGAAGACGCGTTACGGATACTCGCCTTCGGGATCGTCTTCCTCTTCGCGAACTCGGCCTTCTACGCGATGTTGAACGCCATCAACCGCCAGCACCTGAACGCGTGGGCCACCGCGATCGCGGCCGCGATCAACATCGCACTGAACCTCGCCCTCGTCCCTCTTTACGGTTTTCTGGGCGCCAGCACGGCCACCGTCGTCACCGAGGCTGCGCTGTGCACGTTTGGCTGGTGGTTCGTGCAGAGGCATCGGGCGGATCTTCGACTGCCCGTCTTCGGTCTTGTCTGGCGGACGCTGGTCGCCGGGCTCGTGATGGGCGTGGTCCTCTATCCCCTGAGCCGGTTTTCGATCTTCCTCGCGGCCCCCGCCGGCGTCGCCGCGTACGCGCTCGCGATCTACCTGCTGCGGGCGGTCAGCCCCGAGGAATGGCGCCTGGCGACCGCGGTCGTCCGGCGGCGTAACCCGTCGCCCGTCCCCTCCGTTGGGGGAGGTGGGAAAGCGTAGAATCCCTGCGCGCCCCCAAGCATGGCTCGAAACGTTCCTGAGCGGATAAAGACGAAGGGGGGTCACAGCCCTCGAGCGCGGATTCATGCCGCGTGGTCGCCAATCGGCCAGAAGATGCGCCGGACCACGATGCTGCGCGGGCTCGGCGCCGTGCTCGCCGTGCTCCTGGTGATCGGCCTGGCCGCGGACGCCGGCGACACGGTGATCTACGACAGCACCGGCAAGACGATCCTCGCCGACGTCGGCAACCAAGGCAACCACCGTCTGGCCGTCAAGCTCAAGGATGTGTCGCCGGTCGCGATCCAGGCCACGGTCGCGATCGAGGACAAGGGCTTCTACACCAACCCCGGCTTCGACCTCGCCGGCATCATCCGCGCCGGTTTCGACAACCTCCGCGCCGGCCGCATCGTCGGCGGCGGCAGCACGATCACGCAGCAGCTGGCCAAGCAGCAGTTCCTGACCCCAGACCAGACCATCAGCCGCAAGATCAAAGAGGTCGCGCTCGCCTACGAGCTGAGCCAGACCTACACCAAGGACCAGATCATGGAGCTCTACCTCAACAAGAGCTTCTACGGCTCGCAGTCGTACGGCATCGAGGCCGCGTCGCAGAGCTACTTCCAGATCCCGGCCTCCAAGGTCGACCTCGCGCAGGCCGCGATGCTCGCCGGTCTTCCCCAGGCGCCGACGGAGTGGAACCCGGTTCTCCACCCGGACGAGGCGAAGACGCGCCAGGCGGAGGTGCTTCGGGCCATGGTCCGCTCCGACTTCATCTCCCAGGAGGACATGGACAAGGCGTTGGCGGAGAAGTTGACGTACCACGCGCCGATCAACAGCTTCAAGGCGCCGCACTTCGTCGACTACGTGCTCGCCGAGCTGCGCCAGCTCGGGTATCAGCCCGGTCTTCAGCAGCTCAACGTCAGGACGACCCTCGACTGGTCGATGCAGCAGAAGGGCGAGGCGGTGGTCAGCAGCAACCTGAAAAACAACCTGTGGCGGGACAGAAACGGGGTTCTTTCCTCGGGACTCGCCGCGGTTCAGCCCACCACCGGCAACATCCTGGTCATGGTCGGTTCGCCGAGCTACAACTCGACGGGCGGCCAGATCAACTACACGACCATCCCGCGCAACATGGGCTCGTCGATGAAGCCGTACACGTACGGCGCGGTCATCAACGCGCGCGCCGCGACCGTGGACACCCCGGTCTACGACGGACCGAGCCCGCTCGTCTACAAGGACGCGTTCAGCACGACGAAGATCTACAACTACGACGGCAAGACGCACGGCGTGCTGCCGCTGAAGAAGGCCATGGGCAACTCGCTCAACATCGCCGCCGTCAAGGTCGAGCTTTCGATCGGCGTACCGGCCGTGCTCACGTGGCTGCGGGGAATGAACGTGTTCCCGCGCTACATCGCGCCGGACGGCTCGTACAACGCGACCGCGCCCTCGGACGAGTACGGGCCGTCACTGACGCTGGGCGGTTACCCGATCACCTTGCTCGAGCACGTCGAGGGAATCGCGACGTACGCCGACAAGGGCGTCTACCACTCGCCACAGGCGGTGCTGAGCATCACCGACTCGCACGGTCAGGAGCTATACAAGGACCATCCCGAGCAGCGTGCGCGGCTCGCGATCGACCCCGCGGTCGCATTCATCATGGCCCAGATCATGGCCGACGACCAGAACCGCTGCATGATCTTCGGCTGCAACAGCGCGCTGCACTGGAAGGACCGCACGGTCGCCGCCAAGACGGGCACGACTGACAACTTCAAGGACGCCGTCACCATCGCCTTCACGCCTGACCTCGCCGTCGGGCTGTGGGTGGGAGACATCCTCAGCAACAACCACGTGATGAGCGCCGGCTCGGACGGCATCTACGTGGCCTCCCCCGGCGTGCACACCTTCGTGTCCCAGGCGCTGGCGGGCGTGCCCGGCAACCGCTGGTACACGGCGCCGCCGGGCGTGGTCGCGGGTCCGAACAACAGCTGGTACCTGGCCGACACCACGAAGATCGACAAGCTGCCCGGCGACAACCCGCCGAGCCCCACGCCGACCGGGCCCGCGATCGTGGTGCCGCCGGATCCGGGAGGACCGGTGGTGGCGAGCCCCGTGCCTTCGCCGTGTCCGTCGCCCGCTCCGGTGCCTCCCGGTCCCTGCCCCTGAGCTGAGCTCGAGCCGACCGTAGAATTCGGCCTCTAGTGCCGGACAGCCTCTCCGTCGTGACCGAGCGCCTGCCCAAGAGCCAGGTCGGCATGAACATCGAGGTGCCGGCCGAGATGGTTGACGCGACCTACGACCGCGTGCTCAATCGCCTCGCGTCGCGGGCGAAGATCGAGGGCTTTCGTCCCGGCCGCGCGCCGCGCGCGCTGGTCGAGGCGCGGGTCGGTCCCGCGGCGCTGCGCGAGGAGGTGGTCGAGACCATGGTGCCCGAGGTCGTGCGCCAGGCCCTCGAGCGCGAGTCCATCGACCCCATCGACAACCCCGATGTCGAGGTGCTGGAGCTCGAGCGGGGGCGGCCCGCGAAGCTCAAGGCCACGATCAGCGTCATGCCCGACGTCGCGCTGGGCGACGCGACCAGGCTCGACATCGATCGACACTCGCACGAGGTCACCGAGGAGATGATCGAGCGCAGGCTCGAGGACCTGCGCGAGCCGATGGCCGAGATCACGCCGGTGGAGCGCGAGGTGCGCGTCGGCGACATCGCGGTCATCGACATCGAGGTCGAGGTGGACGGCAAGATCGTCGACTCGGAGACGCGCAAGTCGACCGAGGCCGAGGTGAAGGAGGGAGTCCTCCTGCCCGAGCTCGTGGCGGTTCTTCCCGGCGCCTTCGTCGATGAGACGCGCGAGGCGCAGGTCAACTTTCCCGAGAGCTACAGCGAACCGCAGCTCGCGGGCAAGGAGGCGACGATTCGCGTCACCGTCCGCGGCGTTAAGGAGAAGGTGCTGCCGGCGCTTGACGACGCCCTCGCCAGGAGCCTGACCAACGGCAAGCAGGAAACGGCGGAGGCATACAGGCAGGCCGTGCGCGAAGAGCTCGAGGAGTCGGCGACGGCGCTGGAGAAGCTGGAGCGCGAGCAGGCCCTCGTGAAGGCTCTGGTCGACGCCTCGTCGGTCGAGATCCCGGATTCTCTCGTCGACCGCGAGCTGACGAGCGAGCTCGAATCGCTGGAGCGGACGCTCAACCGGCAGGGCATGAAGCTCGAGCGCTACCTCCAGTACCTCGGGCAGACGATCGAGCAGTGGATGCAGGCCCAACGCGCGGACGCCGAGGCGAGGATCAAGGTCGATCTCGTCCTCGGCGAGTTCGCGCGTCGTGAAGGCCTGGACCCCACCGAGGAGGAAACGGCCAACTTCCTCGAGGAGCAGGCGCGGGAGGACGAGGAGCTCAAAGGCCAGGTGGCGGAGTTGAAGAAGAGCGCCTCCGCCAGGCGTTATTTCGCCTCGCGCCTGCGCCGGCGCCGTGTCCTCGACCGCCTGGTCGAGATCGCCGGCCAGCCGGCCGGATAGATGCCAGCCTCTTGACTGAACTGGGGCGACCCGTGTCTAGAATGACGTGATGCCCCAAGGAGACCGGATGAACCGCATCCAGCACCCGTCCAGCTACCTCGTCCCCATGGTCGTCGAGAACACGGGCCGGGGGGAGCGCGCGTTCGACATCTACTCCCGTCTGCTCAAGGAGCGGATCGTCTTCATCGGCACTCCGATCGACGACCAGGTCGCCAACCTCGTCGTCGCGCAGCTGCTGTTCCTGCAGTCAGAGGACCCGGACAAAGAGATCGCGCTCTACATCAACAGCCCTGGCGGACAGGTGACCGCGGGCCTTGCCATCTACGACACCATGCAGTACATCCGGCCGCCGGTCTCGACCATCTGCATCGGCATGGCCTACTCGATGGCCGCCGTTCTCCTGGCCGGTGGCGCGCACGGCCAGCGCTACGCGCTGCCCCACGCCAACATCCTCATCCACCAGCCGTGGGGCGGGATGCAGGGCCAGGCGACCGACATCCAGATCCACGCCAAGGAGATCCTGCGCACGCGGGAGCAGCTGAACCAGATCCTCGCGCGCCACACCGGCCAGAAGATCGAGAAGGTGACGCAGGACACGGAGCGCGACTACTTCCTCACCGCCGAGGCGGCGAAGGAGTACGGGCTGATCGACGACATCATCCTCACGCCGACGAAAACCGGCGAGCGCGATAAGTCGAAAGACGAAGAGAAGGTCAAAGAGAAGGTCGCGGCTGGATGATCTTCCGACGCAGGGCGAAGCGCGACGAGGTCAAAAGACATCGACCGGGCTGCTCGTTCTGCGGGAAGCAGCAGGGTGAGGGCGGCATCAGGCTCATCGCCGGCTCGGGAGTGTTCATCTGCAGCGAGTGCATAAGCCTTGCCAACGAGATCCTGTGGGGCCATAATCCGCCCCCGGCGCCCGCATCCCCGTAAGGTCAGTAGATAGGGAACCAATGAACGAACGAGAAGACCGCCGCCGCTACACGCGATGCAGCTTCTGCGGCAAGGGCCAGGACCAGGTGCGGAAGCTGGTGGCGGGCCCAGGCGTGTTCATCTGCGACCAGTGCATCGACCTCTGCCAGGAGGTCCTCGAGGACGACAACCGTTCCGCCGGCACCAAGAAGCAGAAGACCGGCTTCATCCCGAACCCGAAGACGATCTGCGCCGCGCTCGACCAGTACGTGATCGGCCAGGAGCGCGCGAAGAAGGTCCTCTCGGTCCAGGTCTACAACCACTACAAGCGCATCAGCGCCTCGAAGTCGGTGGGCGATGTCGAGCTGACGAAGTCGAACGTGCTGCTCGTCGGGCCGACCGGCTGTGGCAAGACATACCTGGCGCAGACGCTGGCCAAGATCCTCGACGTCCCCTTCGCGATCGCGGACGCGACGAGCCTCACGGAGGCCGGTTACGTCGGCGAGGACGTGGAGAACATCCTGCTTCGCCTCATCCAGGCCGCCGACTTCGACATCAGCCGCGCCGAGCGGGGAATCATCTACATCGACGAGATCGACAAGATCGCGCGCAAGTCGGACAACCCCTCGATCACGCGCGACGTGAGCGGGGAAGGCGTGCAGCAGGCGCTGCTGAAGATCCTGGAGGGCACCGTTGCCAACGTGCCGCCGCAGGGCGGGCGCAAGCACCCGCACCAGGATTTCATCCAGATCAACACCACCAACATCCTGTTCGTCTGCGGCGGGGCGTTCGACGGCCTGGAGAAGGTCGTCGAGCAGCGCATCGGCCGCCGCGCCATCGGGTTCGGCGCGCCGCACACGCGCAACGAGCGCAAGGCGGTTTCGGAAACCCTGAAGCACCTGCAGCCGCAGGACCTCTTGAAGTACGGATTCATCCCCGAGTTCATCGGCCGCCTGCCGATCATCGTCACCCTGCACCACCTCGACCAGCAGGACATCGTCCGCATCCTCACCGAGCCGAAGAATGCGCTGGTCAAGCAGTACCAGAAGTTCTTCACGCTGGACAACGTGGAGCTCGTCTTTCAGAAGGGCTCCCTCGACGCGATCGCTGAGCTTGCGATGCTGCGCGGCACCGGCGCTCGCGCGTTGAAGTCGATCATCGAGGAGGCGCTGCTCAACTCGATGTTCGAGATCCCGTCGCGGCCGGAGATCAAGCGGTGCATCATCTCCGAGCGCTCGATCCGCGACGCGCTGGAGCCGGAGTTTGAGGTGGCCGAGGAGACCGAAGGTCCCGTGCGCGCGGTCGGAGAGTCTGCCTGATCGCAAGATCCCGGGGTATCCTCGCCGGCGCAGCCGCGGCCCTCGCGTTCGCGCTCAATGCGATTCCCGCAGCCGCGGCCACCGACCCTTACGTTCCCGGGACGACGGGTTACGACGTCTCCTATCCGAACTGCAGCGCGACCGCCAGCGGTGCGTTCGCCATCGTCGGCGTCAACGGCGGCCGGCCATTCACCAGCAACTCATGCCTTGGCGCCGAGTACGCCGCGGCGCCGCAGTCGCCGGCGCCCTCGCTCTACGTCAACACCGCGTACTCAGGGGCATACCGCAGGAACATCACCTCGGGCTGCTCCGCCGCATCGAGCTCAGTCTCAGGCACCAACGCCCAGAAGCAGGCCTGGGCGATTGGATGCAGCGAGGCAGAGACCTCGCTCACGCACGCGGCGCAATCGTCGGCGACGACGGTCGCGATGTGGTGGCTCGACGTCGAGACCGGCAACAGCTGGTCGTCGAGCAACCTGACGCTCAACCAGTACGCGATCCAGGGAGCGACCGACCGCCTTTCGCAGACAGGTCTTCCGGTCGGCGTCTATTCGACGGCCGCGAGCTGGAAGACGATCACCGGGAGCGGCTTCACTCCTAACGGCAGCGCGGCTGATTGGGTGGCAGGCGGCTCGTGCACCACGCCGTTCAACGCGGCGCCGGTCTGGCTCAGCCAGTTCACGAGCGCCGGCATCGACTACGACACCGCGTGCTGAAAAGCCCGTCCTGACAGCCCGGTCGCCGATTCCCACGTAACCGCCGGCATTCGCGGCTTCGAACCTGGGCCCAATGCCGCATCTGCCGGCACTTGCGGATAAT
>VBJE01000150.1 GCA_005879675.1 Chloroflexota bacterium | reverse complement strand
CTTGATCCCGTCCAGGCCCGCCATCAGGCAGGCCGAGAAAGCGAGGTAGGGGTTGGCCGCCGGGTCGGGGGAGCGGAACTCGACCCGCTTGGTCTTCGGATCGGTGGAGTACATCGGGATGCGCACGCACGCCGAGCGGTTGCGCTTCGAGTACACGAGGTTGATCGGCGCCTCGTAGCCCGGGACCAGGCGGCGGTAGGAGTTGGTCGTCGGCGCGCAGATCGCCAGCAGCGCCGCCGCGTGCTTCAGCAGCCCGCCGATGTAATAGACGGCGGTCTGGCTGAGCCCGGCGTAGCCCTTCGCGTCGGCGAAGAGGTTGGCGCCGTCCTTCCACAGGCTCTGGTGCACGTGCATCCCGGAGCCGTTGTCCTGGAAGAGAGGCTTGGGCATGAACGTCGCGACGTAGCCGTGCTGCACGGCGATGTTCTTGATGACGTACTTGTAGACCATCATCTTGTCGCCCATCTTGGTCAGCGAGTCGAACCGCATGTCGATCTCGGCCTGGCCGGCGGTGCCGACCTCGTGGTGCTGCACCTCGACGCGGACGCCCGCCTCGATGAGCTTGAGCATGATCTCGGAGCGCAGGTCCTGGAGCCTGTCCGTCGGCGGCACCGGGAAGTAGCCCTCTTTGTGCCGCGGGCGGAACGCGAGGTTGGGCTCGGCGTTCTTGCCCGAGTTCCAGATGCCCTCTTCGGAGTCGATGTAGTAGTAGCCGCTGTGGGCGTTCTGGTCGAAGCGGAGCGAGTTGAAGAGGTAGAACTCGGCCTCCGGGCCCCAGTAGCTGATGTCCGCGATGCCGGACTTGCGCAGGTGCTCCTCCGCCTTCTTGGAGATGAAGCGCGCGTCGCGGGTGTAGGGCTCGCGGGAGATCGGGTCGATCACGTCGCAGATCAGGAAGAGGGTCTTGTGCGAGAGGACCGGGTCGATGGTCGCCGAATCGGGGTCCGGGATGAGCAGCATGTCGCTCTCGTCGATCGACTGGAACCCGCGGATGCTCGAGCCGTCAAACCCCAGGCCGTCCTTGAAGCTCTCGACGTCCAGCTCTCCCAACGGGAGGCTGAAGTGCTGCCAGGTGCCGGGAAGGTCGACGAAACGGACGTCGACGACCTCGACCCCCTCGGCCTTCGCCCGCTCGAGCACCTCGCGCGGACTGGTCTTGCTGACCGACTTTGTCTCAACTGCCATGAACACCCTCCACGATTTCCAGAGATTTGACGGGCCCCACGTTCAGCCTAGAAATGGGGACGCCCCGGGATCAGGTGCTGTTGACCTGAAGTCGACCGGCGGTTTTCTGTGTGGTTCATACCAAAAACTTGCGAGCGGCCGGGTACGTAGCCTCGTGCGGAAGCCACGATGCCCACGCCGCCGATTCGTTACATCCGCACGTTTTTGAAAGGGCCCCGCGCTTCCTAGTCTCAGAGGCATCAACGCCCTGGAGGTGACGTCGTTGCCCAGATCGCCCTTTCGATACCCACGCCTTCTCGCCGTCTCGGCCGGGCTGCTCGCCGCCCTGACCCCGGCGGTGGTCCTCGCCGCCGACGACCCAACCGCCAACCAGGCCGCGGGCGTGGCCGCGGACACCGTCTGGATCATCGTCGCCGCGTGCTTCGTGATGTTCATGCAGGCCGGCTTCGCAATGCTCGAGGTCGGGTTCAGCCGCATGAAGAACGTCGGCACGGTGGTGGCCAAGGTCGTCACCAACCTGAGCGTCAGCTCCATCTCGTACTGGGCCGTGGGTTTCGGGTTCGCCTTCGGTGCGGGCGGCATCTTCGCCCTCATCGGCGGGAGTGGATTCTTCCCGACGTTCAGCCCTGGGTCGACCATGGACCTGCCGGCGATCGGGTTCAGCGCGGCCCCCGCCGCGGCGAAATGGTTCTTCGAGTTCGTCTTCTGCGCGGTGTCCCTGGCCATCGTGTGGGGCACCATGATCGAGCGGACGAAGTTCATCGTCTACATCCTTTTCGGGATCCCGTTCGCGGCCGTCATCTATCCGCTCATCAGCCACCAGCTATTCGGTGGCGGCTTCCTGATGGCGACCCTCGGCTCGCAGGACTTCGCGGGCTCGACGGTCGTGCACCTAACCGGCGCCACCGCCGGGCTCGCGGGCTTGCTGCTGCTCGGACCCCGCATCGGCAAGTACGAGCGCGGTCGCTCCAACGCCATCCCCGGCCACAACATGCCCCTCGCGCAGCTGGGCGTGCTGATCTTGTGGTTCGGCTGGTTCGGCTTCAACCCGGGTTCGACGCTGAACGCGACGAACCTGCACTTCGCCGACGTCATCGTGGTCACCAACCTGGCCGCCGCCGGCGGCGCCGTGGCGGCGCTGGCCACCGTCTACGCGATCACCAGGACGATGGATGTCGGCATGATCGGCAACGGCGCGATCGCGGCGCTCGTCGCCATCACCGCGCCCTCGGGCTACGTCGAGCCGTGGGCCGCGATCATCATCGGCGCGGTCGCCGGCGTGATCGTCGTCGTCGGCGTGCTCGCGCTGGACAAGTACCTGGACGATCCGGTCGGCGCGCTGCCCGCGCACGGGCTGGCCGGGATATGGGGCACGCTCAGCTGCGGCCTGTTCACCGTCCCGGCCCTGGCGAAGTTCAACGGCGTCGGCCAGGGCGGGCTCTTCTACACCGGGAGCTTCCACCAGCTCGGCGCCCAGGCGATCGCCGTCGGAGCCTCCTTTGTCACGGTCTTCGTTCTGAGCTACGGCCTGTTCTGGCTGATCAAGAAGACCGTCGGCCTGCGCGTCAGCGCCGGCGAGGAGATGGAGGGCCTTGACATCAGCGAGCACGGGATGTGGGGTTACCCGGAGGCGTTCATGCCGGTGCCCGGCGGTGTCTACCGCCAGCCGGACACGCCCACGGTCAACCCGCACCCGGAGCCGGAACCCGAACCGGTTCCGGCGACGCATAAGGAGGTGTCGCCGGCATGACGGCGAATGGAGACGGCCTGGCGATGAAGATGGTCGTCGCGATCATCCGCCACGAGCGACTGCAGGAGGTCCAGGACGTGCTGGACGAGTGCGGCGTATCGGGTGTGACCGTGACCGAGGTCAAGGGCTGCGGCGCCCAGCGCGGCTACACGGAGAAGTACCGCGGCGCCGCGGTCCACAGCTCGCTTCGGCCGCGGTTGAAGGTCGAGGCGGTCATGAAGTCGGAGATCGTGGGCACGGTCGTCGACAAGCTCGCGGTCGCCGGCCGGACGGGTAAGGGCGAGGTGGGGGACGGGAAGATTTTCGTCATCGGCGTCGAAGACGCGGTCCGCATCCGCACCGGCGAGCACGGACCCGAGACGGTCCAGCACGCCGAACGCGCCATGTGGGGACACTGAAGTTATGAGGGAAAACCCGGAAGATATGAGAGGAAACCCGGATGGTTTCCTCTCATCGGCCGGGCGCTCCGCGCCGGGCCTGCTCTCCTTCCGGTATACGGTTGGGACTTATCTAACTAGCCACTCGTGGCGACGCTTGGGAGACCAATAGGACATAGTCGCGGCCGGCGTGAAGCCGGCCGCCAAGGCAGCGTCGGTTAGGAAGAAAAAGGGCGGCCGGGATTTCCCTGGCCGCCCACTGCAGCTTTAGCTCTTGGCTGTGGCTACGTCCGCGCCCTTCTCGATCCAGGCTCGGATCGGACCGGCTCCCCCCGGGTAGCCGACCAGGCGGTCGACCAGCTTCCCGTCGCGGAACAGGCCCAGCGTCGGGATCCCCATCACGCCGTAGCGGATGGCGATCTCCTGGTTGTAGTCGACGTCGAGCTTGCCGATCTTGACCTTGCCGGCGAACTCGCCCGCCAGCTGCTCCACCACCGGCGTCATCATCCGGCACGGCGGGCACCAGTCCGCGTAGAAATCGACCACCACCGGCTCGGCTGAGCTGAGCACGTCGGCCTCGAAGGTCGGGCCGTCGAAGTGCTGAAGGTTGTTCATGCCCAGATACAAGGTCGCGGACGCGGTTCGTATTCCCCAGCGAGAATTGGCCTGTGGCCGTCGCCGAAGCCCAGCATCCGGCTCCCGTCTGGGAGCAGGCCGTCAGGCAGTTCGGCGCGCGCTTCTTCGAAGCGCTGCCGGGCGCCATCACCTGGATCATGCTGGGCGCGCCGGCGTGGATCCCGATCGTGTTCAAGCTCCCCGGGGCGATCTTTGTGGCAAGCCTTGTGCTGGTCTTCGACGCCTACTGGGTGCTCCGGGCGGTGACCGTCGTCACCGGCGTCTACAGCACCTTCACCCGCATGCGTCGCGACACCCGCAAGGACTGGCTCGCGCTGTGCCGCCAGGATGTGGAGGAAGGCTCGTTCGAGCCGCTCGAGTACATCCATCTCTCCGTCATTCCCACCTACACGGAGCCGTACCACGTCCTGGAGCGCACCGTGCAGGCGATCGTCGACGCCAACTATCCCGACGACCTGAAGATGATCGGGATCATCACCCGTGAGACCGACAAGCCCGGTTGGGAGAACGTCGCGCGGCTGAAGGAGAAGTTCGGCGGCCGCCTCCGCGGCTTCTATCACATCAAAGACCCGCTCGAGCCGGGCATCGTCGTCGGCAAGTCCGCGGCCATGAACTGGGGCGGCCGCTGGATGGTGCGGGTGCTGACCGAGGAAGGCTATGACCTCTCGAAGATCCTCATCACCGACCTCGACTCCGACTACAAGGTGCATGAGCAGTACTTCGCCTGGATCAGCTGGCACCACGTCCGCCAGCCGTTGCGCGACTTCACCATCTGGCAGCCGGTGCCGCTGTTCCACAACAACTACTGGGAGGTGCCGATGGCGGTCCGGATCATGTCCGCGAGCACCTCGCAGTGGCAGATGTTTCTGCACTCGCGGCCGCACCGGCTCGTTGCGTTCATCAGCTACACCTGCAGCCTCGACTTCGTGCACAAGGTCGGCTACTGGGACAAGGACGTGATCCCGGAGGACTCGCGCTTCTACTGGAAGGCGTTCTTCACCTTCGGCAAGCGCTTCTCGGTCCGGTCGGTGTACCTACCGATCTACGGCGACTCGCCGAAGTCGCGCGACTACGCCTCGACCCACGTGAGCCAGTACAACCAGATCATGCGCTGGGCCTGGGGCATCACCGACGTGCCGTACGTCCTCGCGCGCTTCTTCAAGCATCCCGAGATCCCGTTCCGGCTCCGGCTCCGGCGTTTCATGAACCTGTTCCTCAACCACCTCAACTGGATCTTTTTGCCGGTCCTGCTGATGTTCGGCGCGTCGGTTCCCCTGTGGGTCAGCGTCGACTTCTCGCTCACCGACCTGGGCCAGACGCTCTGGTCGACGTCCAACCTCCTGCTCGGAGTGGCGCTGTCGAGCGTGGTCTTCTTCCTCTACTTCGAGATCCGCATGCTGCCGCCGATGCCGAAGTCGTGGCGGCCGTGGAAGAAGCTCGCCATCGTCGCCCAGTACTTCGCCTACCCGATGGTCGGGCTGGTCATGAGCGTGTTGCCTGCATTCGAGGCCCACACGCGTTTACTGTTTGGTCGCTATCTCGAGTACCGCGTGACCGAGAAGACCTAGGAGTGGGCATGGACCAAGAGGGCGCGAAGACGATCGCCGCGACTCTCGGCAAGCTGTTTGCCGACCTGCACGACAGCCTGCGCGAGCACGTGCGCGGCCTGGACCCCGGAACGCTCAACTGGAGCCCGCTTCCCAAGGCGAACTCGATCGCGGTCCTGGTGACGCACACGATCGGGTCGGAGCTCGAGATGATCCGCTCCGTTCGCACCATCCCGACGCAGCGCGACCGTGAGTCGGAGTTCAAGGTCGAGTCCGACGAAAAGCGGCTGCTGGAGATGATCGACCAGGCCGCGCGCGAAGTCGACGAGCACATCGCCGCCCTCACCCCCGCCGACCTGACGGAGCTCCGGCCGCGCGGTGACAGGCCGCCCCGCCCTGGCATCGAGTGGCTGATCTCGAACTATGGCCACGCGCGCGAGCACCTGGCGCAGATCGAGCTGACAAAACAGCTCTACGACTCGAGGACCTAGCTCAAGCTCCTCCCCACTTGACTTAGCTCAAGCTCCTCCCCACTTGTGGGGAGGTGGCGCGAAGCGCCGGAGGGGCTAGCTCAGGCTCCGCAGACCGGGCCTGTGAAGTAGGGCAGGCAGAAGCCTGGCCCCGCCAGCGCCCACAGCGTGAGGAACGCGATGAACCCGAGGAACAGGATCCAGCCGGTCCCCGTGATGATGTTCCGCCCCGGCACCGGCCAACGCTTCCAGCCCATGCGCTTCGCCAGGCGCACGCCCATCAGGCTGTCGATGAACGGCCACAGCAGGAGGGCGCCGACGACGATCGGCGGGATGACCAGGGACATGATCAGCTCGGGCCCGAGCTTCAGGAACTGGAAGAGGAAAAGGAAGTACCAGTCAGGCCTCGGGATGGTGACCGCGCGCGGATCGGCCGAGGCCTCGAGCT